>JAFDZQ010000121.1 GCA_018266895.1 Bacteroidota bacterium | reverse complement strand
GAATCTGATCGGATATATGCCGCAGATAGCTAATTATCCTGAGAATATGAAGGTGAGGGAACTGTTCGCAATTGTAAAAGATCTGAGAGGGCACAAAGAAATTACAGATGACGAGCTTATTGATAATTTTAAGTTAAACGATATCACGGGTAAAAACTTCGGACAGCTTTCAGGAGGTTATAAGCAACGTGTTACGGGAGCTCTGGCATTTTTGTATCATCCTGATATTATGATTTTAGATGAACCTACAGCCAGTCTGGATCCGTTATCATCCGAAATAATGAGAAATAAAATTTTAAAGGAAAAAGAAAAAGACAAGATAATTATTATCTCATCACATATCGCTTCAGAAGTGGAAACACTGGCTGACAGACTGATATATATTCTTGACGGAAAGATAATAATCAATAAAACATTAAAAGAATTAAAAAACGGTTCTCAGGAGTTAAAATTAGGAAAAACACTTACTGAAATTCTGGAACCCGTTCTTCATAATAAAAAATCATGAACAAAAAGATATTAAAATACATTTTACTCGATCTGCTCAGAAGTAAATTTATAATTTCTTACACTCTGTTTTTATTTTTTATGAGCATGTCGGTGATATACATCGGTCATGATTCATCAAAAGCTGCAGTCAGCATACTGAATATAATTCTGTTCGTAGTTCCTCTTGTCTGTATTATTTTCGGGACAATTCATTTTTACAATTCACGGGAATTCATTGAATTTCTTCTGACACAGCCGGTGGCGAGAAAAAGCATTTTCTGGTCAGAGTATCTGGGAATTTCCGGATCATTATCCGCTGCTTTTATAATCGGTGCCGGAGTACCGGTCATTTCAGCAGGAATAAACATAACCGGAGTCTATCTTCTTGTAACGGGTACAATGCTGACATTTATTTTTGTTTCGCTGGCATTTCTTTCTTCCACTATAAATAACGACAAAGTCAGAGGTGTGGGTCTGTCAATAATACTCTGGCTGTATCTGTCTGTAATTTTTGACGGCTTTGTAATGATGATATTTTATATGTTCCGGGATTATCCGCTCGATAAATACATTGTTGCGCTTACTTCACTTAATCCTGTAGACCTTTCAAGAATTCTTATTTTACTTCAGATAGATATTTCCGCTTTGATGGGATTCACCGGAGCTACGTTTCAGAAGTTCTTCGGAAGCATATCCGGCAAGTTTATTTCGCTGATGTTACTTCTATTGTGGATAGTAATACCTGCATTTATTTCTTTGAGGATCTTCAACAGAAAGAATTTTTAATTTACAGATTCAATACAAAATTATCCTGAAGGGTTCATGCACGGCTGTTCCTCCAAAAACTGACTTACCTATCCCGCACTTATTGCATTCTTCCCTGATACAATAAAAATTATGCAAATGGATCAGCCCCTGTTCTGCAGCAATAGTGCCTGATTTTATATTAAGTTGTTTTTCCATAACTCTTGTAATTTCATTTCTTCCGTTCTTTTGCTTTTGATTTCTGTAATAGAAATTAACTCTTGCTTTAAGATTAGTTTTGTCAAAATAAGCCGAATACAAATTTATCAGAGGTAAGATAACATTTACAGTAATGTCCTTTATCCTTTCATTTCCAATTGATGCAATTGCTGAGCTGCTTTTCTTCCCGAAGATATAATTATTTTTCCAGTAATGAGAAACTTCCGGAATTTTAAACAGCGCATTAAGTTCTTTGGAAATATTTTGTCCTTCTTCGAAAGCCAGAAAAATCTTTTTAAAGAAATCATTATTTATAATTTCAAACAGCAGAGCAGAAGCATAAGCAATTCTGATTGTCGGAAAATTAGAAGGACGCAGGCGGAAAAAATTCCATTCCGATTTTTCGATAGTATCTTTCCTGATCACAGATTTCAGAGATTCCCATTCGTACTTAAGCGATTCAATATAGTCATCTTTAAATCTCAGATCCTTTAAAAATCCCGAAAGACCAAACAGAAGAGAATCAGTCTGAAGTCTGCTTAATTTCATTTTACTGATCTTTATCAGATCAATTTTTTGTGAAAGGCAAAGAAACTGCTTTCTGTTTTTTGAATATCCGAGTGCTTCGCAAATAAACTCAAACATAACCTGCTCCCAGAATATTTTTTTACTCTGATCCCCTGATATTTCTTCAAGACGCAACTTAATTTTTGCTGTTTTTAATTCAAGCCGGTCGTCAGCGAGTTTGCTAAGCCAGTCTTTTTTAATTTCATCAGAAGTATTATAATTTTCCGGGTAGCAAGGTATCCGGAATTTTTCGGAAGGATTATTAATTATTTCCTTCCAGATTTCACGGACTGATCTGGTAAGATAATCAGACAAAATAACAGTAGGAATCTTTCTGGATTTTTTTACAACCGGATTTAAAGAATCCTTATTAAAAGCATCTTTATAAAAGACTACCTGAAGAATAACGCTGTTATACTTATTATCACCTTTATGCTTATGAGTTTTCCAGTCTTTTTCTGATTTGTGGATTTCAATACAGCCGGAATAAGAAACACCGTCAATTTTTATCTTTGTATTATAATAATCAGGACCGGAATCCGGATTTCTGATACCGGTATCAATAATCTCAACATTTTTACCGGAAGTGGTTTTAAGATTTGAATAGCAGGAGCTGTCTTCCCAGATTCTGCAGATGAAATTTTCGTTCAGGTTAAGTTTTATCATTAATATTTAATTTTGATTTATTTACATTAATAAACTTCAAAAGAAATTATTAATTTAAACACATTCAAATATAATATGAGAAATTTTAATTTAAAAAACTTTACCTTATTGTTTCTAACGCTGATTTTTGCAGGTTGCTCAAATCAAAAGAAAGCTGAAGATGTGTACCTGACCGAAGCCAAGACAATGTTAGACGAAAAGAAGTATGACGAATCCATTAAAAATTACAGGGACTTCATAAAGGATTATCCAAAATCAGATAAAGCCATCTTTGCTTATAATCAGATTGCGGGAATTCAGATTGACGCATTGAAAAATCCTCAGGAGGGAATAAAGACATACAAAGAGTTAGCTGAAAAATTTCCTTCAACGAAGGAAGCGAAGCAGGGATTGTTTATGGTTGCATTTATTTATGATGAAACTCTAAAGGATAAAGAAAATGCCATCAAAGCATATCAGGAATTTCTCAATAAGTATCCTACAGATTCCGACCCTAATGACAAAATGAGTGAATCAGCAAAAACTATGCTGGAAGTTTTGAAATCCGGAAAGTCAATTGAGGAAATGATTCAGCAGAATATAGAAAAAATGGGAGGTCAGGGAAAAACGGACAGCATGAAAGTGGAAGGAATTGAAGAAAAAAACGTACCTCCTCCGACTAAAGATTTAAAAGAAAGCGGAACACAGAAAAAAGAAGATCCCAGAGTGCCTGCAAATAAAGAAGAAAGAAAAAAAGCAGGAGAAGATCCGGCTTCTGACACTAAAAACAAAGAATAATAATTGAATCAGACTTCTGATTTTAAAAAATATTTAGACCCTTCCGTTGTAGCGAGGCTTTCTAACATGGAGCTGAAAGCCCGTCTTGTAGTGGAAGGGTTTATTGCAGGTATGCATAAGTCGCCTTACCACGGCTTCAGCGTTGAATTTGCGGAACACAGGCAATATATGCCCGGTGATGATCTGAAGTATCTTGACTGGAAAATTCTGGGAAAGACTGATCGCTTTTTTGTTAAACGGTTTGAAGAAGAAACAAATCTTAAATCATACATTCTTCTGGATATCAGCCGTTCAATGGATTTTAAATCTCAGAATCTTACTGGAGCAGATTCGAAAAAGAAAAATTTGTTCAGGAAAATATTTTCGAAAAATGAAGAAGAGACCGGCAGTTCTTTTAATTCTCTGACAAAATTAGAATATGCTTCGTACCTCGCGGCTTCTTTTTCCTATCTAATGCTTCTGCAAAGAGATGCTATCTCTTTGACTACTTATGATACAAAAATAAGGTCGTACATACCTCCACATTCTACAAAAGCTAATCTTCAGCTGATATTGAAAGAGCTTAGCAATGTAAAATCACTTTATGAAACAGGTACGGCAAAATGTCTGAATGAAATAGCGGATAAAGTTAAGAGAAGAGGGCTTGTTATCATTATCAGTGATTTTTTTGATAATCAGAGCGAAGTAATAAGCTCAATGAAGCATTTCAGATATAATAAAAACGAAGTAATTGTATTTCAGATACTTGATCCTGTCGAGATAAGTTTTTTGGAAGGAAATCCCGTTACTTTGAAAGACATGGAAACAAATGAAGAAATGTATTCTCAGCCCTTTGCAATGCAGAAGGCATACAGGGAAACTATAAAAGAGTTTATAGAAAATTACAGATCAGAATGCAGAAAAAATAATATTGATTTCATCTCGCTTTCCACATCAACACGTTTTGATACTGCGCTTCTGAGTTATCTGAATAAAAGAAAAAGATTAGTCTGATCAGTTTTTTAATCTTGTCCCGTCATTATCCCAGATAGGAGTTGTCAATTTATAATCTCCGAAACCTGTATCATCTACGAAGATAAACTGTTTGTTAACATTGTAATAATCCCAGATCTCATAAGGTTTTGTATTCTCGCTGAAAGGATACCTCTCTATATTACCCGGCTCTCCGTAAATAATATAAACCATACCCATATCGGTTTTCCACCCGTCGACATAATGAGAATATCTTTCATTTGCAATTCTGATTCTCTTGTAATACTCCTGCATGAGTTCGTTTCTTGAAGTATTAGGCGAAGGATCTTTACTCCTCCAGAACTCTATAAAATATTTTTCCTTGAGTTCGCTTGTCGGAGCGTTCCTTATCTTGTTAAGTTCGTCACTGTTCGCAATATAAATAAGCTGATCAACAAAAACGTCTAAATCTTTATTATTAAATGTTAACCCGCTCATTTTATTTACAAACAATTTCTCGGCAAGTATCTTAGCGCCGGAGCTGTCAGAGATTTCAATTTTGTAATCTCCAAGAACGAGATTTTGAGTTGATATTTTTTCAAAAAATTTATTCACACCCGGAATAAGCGTATAACGAAAAACACCCTTTTCGATTATTTTATCTTTTGAGTTTGTAATTTTATAAGAATAATTTTTTTCGGCTGAAGAATCCATCGAGTTGTAAATCTCAAAGAACAGATAAAAGTCCTTAAGATTATCAATATTCTTATTTACAAGCGGAGTAATAATTTTCTTACCTGCTTCTTTTTTCAAGTTGCTGACAATCATTATGTCACTGAAGGAAAGATCTTCCATGGTGTAATCTGCAATATTGATCTTTTCTTTAAGCGTCTTCTCGCGTTTGGTATTTAAATCGCTCAAAGTGATTTCAATGCTGTATTTACCGGGATTCAGAAAGAATTCCTTTACAATAAATTTTGCAGATTCCTCAAGATTTTTCTGCGT
>JAFDZQ010000120.1 GCA_018266895.1 Bacteroidota bacterium | reverse complement strand
AGAGTCCCGGATGCAGCCGTTCACTATGATTCCGTTCCATTTGTTCTTTACGGCAAGTTCTCCGAGCATGTCTCCCAGAAGCGCGCAGTTGAATGAAGCTCCGCCGTCTATTACCAGAACTTTTCCTTCACCCGGTTCTTCAAGCGCTTTTCTGACAAATGAATTGTCTTCAAGACATTTTACGGTATTGATCATTCCGTAAAAATCTTTTTTACCTCCGTAATCCCTGAACATTCCCGGCTTTGCTATTGTGAGTTTTTGTATATGTTCGTCGCACAGATCAGTTGTTTTGATCTTCATTTTAAAATGAATAATTAAGTTTTCAGTTGTGACCTGATTTTTCTTTTGAATATTCTGTCCGCAAATAATGATATTAAAAAGTAAATCACGAAAAACACAGGATAGAAAATCAGAACCAGAAAAGTATATCCGTGATAAGCCGAAGCTTCCTGTCCGATGATGCTGTCTGTTATTCCGTAAGAAAAAATATAGAATAAAAGCACAATAAGAGGAATGATTACGCTTCCGGTAAAAACAGTCAGAGAAAACCTGGCAGCGGGTTTTTTATATCTGAAAATTTTAATCAGGATTATATGAATTACCATCAGAACCAGAAAGATTGCGACGGACAGTCCGAACGGAGTGTAGTTGATGAAAAATTTCGCGACTTTGCTAATTTCAGGAGTATAAGTTATTATGAAGTCATCTTCCGGTATGGTCTTAAAAATCCATTTTGCGGAAGAGTTGGATTTCCCTTCAGTAGGTTCTCCCAGATTTGTAGAGATGAATTTACTTTTATCTTCAGAATTAATATTTATTTCAAGCGAACCGAATGACTTCCAGTATTTTGCCGGAGAAAGTGAATAATGAAAACTGTATTCCTTCACCCAGTCCGATCGGTCAATCCAGACATTTGCAGTATATTCTGCGCGGATAGTATGTTTGCCTTTTGAAAGATCAGCCTGAAAGTATTTCAGTTCCGAAAGTCTGAAATCCCTTTCTGTTTTTTCATTCCATTTTACTGTAACTCTTTTTCCATTATTATTCAATGAGTCCTGAATAAAAGACTGACTGAATTTATTAAACGAAGAATCCGATGAATATACAAACTCCTCCGGAACATCCAGGATCTTTACTTCTTTATTATCAACAAAAACTCTGAAATCTCCTTTATAATCCGCAGCATGAAACAGAAGCGGAATCTGCATTCCGTCAATTTCTGTATTGATAAAATATTCTGCAATATAATCCGCTGTTGTAAAATCTTTTGAAACATTAACAGTAAGTTTTTCCTTAATAATATCAATATCACTGCTTGAAAATGCCGAGGATATAAGTGATCCTTCGCGGACAGGAGAAGCCATATTTGCAAAACAACTCTCTGTGAAGAATAATAAAAAAATTACAATAATCTTATTCATATTTGTGCTGATTCGATTTAATATTTATCAATTCATTTTTTTAAAGATAGTGATATTAATCTGTCAAGAAAATGGATTAAGAACATTCAGGGATTGCTTCGGGTCACATCCGTCCAAAACGTTGAATATTTGTTCACGAAACTAAAGCTATATTGTAAATCAAATGTCTTGTTTCTCACAGATTACACAGATTAACACAGATCAGACTCTGCATCTTACTTAAAATATTTGAACTCCCGGGTAAGAGTATAAGTGTGTATCTGTGAAAATCTGTGCCATCTGTGAGAGTAAGCTTTGTTTTGTTTTTTAAATATAAATTTGATTGAACTTCAGGGATAGTTATAAATGTCCAGGAATTCTGTTTAAAATTGTATTCATAATTAACTTTTTTAATTAACCCGAAACGTTTTGGACAGCACTGGCTTCGAGTCATTACTGTGCATAACATTTTATAATGTACAGATAACTTTTTTTATTTTGCATCTATCCCTTTCCCGAGTTGTCTCAATACATAATATTTATTTAACGCAAATTCGCAGAGGCGCAGAGATTTTAATTTTTCTTATATTCCTCTGTGTCTCTGTGACTCAGTGTTGATTACTTTAGTTTTGAGACACTCTCACAAGTTTGTAAAAAACCAGATTGTAAGTAAGGAAGTAATAATTAAAGCACATTATGTTTTATTCCTAAGCATTGAATAAAAAATTGAATTTAATTAAATAAAAATATAATTTATACAAATTCATATGATAAATAACAATTCTTATACTTTTATTCTTCATCTCATCTTATCCGAGGTATTACTTTTTATAAAAATTTCCAATAAAAAATATTTTTAATTAAAAAATGAAAGGGATCTAATTTCATGAAAAAATTATTCTATGTTCTCCCGGTCATGATGATCTGTTATTTTTTAATGACAGGTCAGGATACTCCTCAAAAAGAAAAATGGGACTTAACTCTCCCGTCAGGAATGTATGACCCGTCCGTAAGGACATCAGCTGTACTGCCTCAGGCAATCGATTACTATAATCCAAATTCCGTTACAAGGTATGTCAGAATGCCAAACGGTATAATGGAAATAGCTCCGAATGTAAGAGTATTGCCCAGGACAAACAGCTGGCAAAGTGAAGTAATAATTACCAGGCATCCTCTGAATCCGAATATAATGTTCGGTTCATCCAATGCAATAAATAATACGTCCGGATCATTGTTCATAAGTGAAGGCGTATATGTAACGACAAACGGCGGAGTAAACTGGTTCGGATCTGATACATGTACCGGAACTCCATTAGGTAATCACGGCGGTGATCCGGGAATTACTCTTGACAAGAACGGAAATTTCATTATGACACACTTAGGCTTCAGTACTTCAGGAATATTCGCTAACTATTCAACAAATAACGGAGCAACCTGGTCACCAAATTATACAGTGATCAGCGGTTCACAGGATAAAAACTTAGCCGGAACTGATGATGCTCCGTCAAGCCCTTATTACGGAAGATCTTATGTAGTATGGTCTCTGTTTACTGCAAGTGCTCCTCCAATTGATATTTCATATACTTCAAACGGAGGTGCAAACTGGTCAACTCCTTTACAAATTAATACCCCTCCATCAGGACATTACTCACAGGGATGTGATATGAGAGTGGGACCGAATGGTGAAGTTTATGTTGTATGGGCAGCTCCGACAAGCAGCAGTCCTTTTACCGAAGACTTCTGCGGATTCGGAAAATCAACTAACGGCGGCGCAAACTGGACCGTAACAGAAAATGCTTTTGATATGAACGGAATAAGAGGAACATTCGCTTCCAAAGCAGGAATGAGAGTTAACAGTTTCCCGAGAATAGATGTTGACAGAAGCGGCGGTCCAAGAAACGGATGGATTTATGTTGCAACTTCAGGAAGAAATATTGCTCCTGCAGGCTCTGATCCGGATATACTGGTATATAAATCTTCAAACGGCGGAGCTAACTGGTCAGCCGGTGTTAGAGTTAATCAGGATCCTTTAAATAACGGAAAATTCCAATGGTTCCCGGCAATCAGAGTCGATGAATCAGGCGGCGTGAATGTTGTATATTATGATGACAGAAACACTTCCTCTGATTCTGGTGAAGTTTATGTTTCCCGTTCACTCGACGGCGGCGTAACATGGACTGACGCTCTTGTAAGTGATCACAGATTCAAACCAAAACCTATAACCTTATCAGGAATCGCCGGCGGTTATGCAGGTGACTATATAGGTGTAACTTCAGGAAACGGAAAGTTATGGCCTCTGTGGATGGATGATGTAACAGGTATTTATCAGGCATGGACTGCTCCTGTTCAGATTCAGACTTTCCCTTTAAATGCTTTTAACCTTAATACACCATCAGCAGGATCAAGAATTCAGACTCTGCCGAATAACACGACGACTTATACGTTCACATGGGATACTTCAGCTTCCACAGCTTCTTATAAATGGATCTTCGGAAGCCCGACCACGAGTCCTAGAAAAATTACACTTTCACCGACAGGCAATACACTGAGTGTTACAGGCGGTCAGCTTGATAATATTCTTGCAGGATTAGGTCTTGCTCAGGGAGACTCTCTTGTTGGTCAGTGGGATGTATGGGCATTCAGAAATAATCAGACGAACGATTCATTAAAAGCTGCGAACGGTCCGAGAGCTATCACTCTGAAAAGAGGAAAACCGCTGCTTAATGCTTTTAATCTTTCTTCACCTCCGAATAATACGACTTTACTGACTCTTGTTACTAACACAACTCCCGTAAATATCAACTGGACAAAATCAGGTGAAGCCGTTAAATTCAAATGGATGTATGCAAGACCGAATTTTTCATCAGCTTCAAATATTAAATTCATTGTTCAGTCAAACAACAGCGGATTTGACTCTGCATTAACTTTAAGGAATTCTCAGGTGGATTCACTTGTAGCCGGAATAGGCATAGCAGTAGGGGATTCATCAGTCGGTCAATGGAGAGTTTATGGCTACAGTGCAAGTGATTCTCTGGCTTCTGCCCAGACTTACAACCTGACAATAAGAAGAGGAATTCCTCCGACAATTACGACATCGGTTGATTCTCTTATCGTAGATTTACCGCCGAATCAGACTACAACCAGAAATATGAACATCGGGAATACAGGTCAGTTTCCTCTTGACTGGGTAATTACGGAATCTTCATCATCACTTGATAATCTTACAGTTACTCCGAAAGAAAATTATGACGCAATAAATGCAATCCTTGAAAAACTTCCGAAAGGATCGACTTTTACCTACAACGGACCTGATGTAACAGACGGTCAGGGAGGACCTGATGCAGGCGGATACAGATGGATAGACAGTGACGAACCGGGCGGACCTGCATTTAACTGGGTTGATATATCCACTACCGGAACACCAATAACCACCTGGACCAGCGGAACTGCTGATGACGGATCGGTAATACTTCCATTGCCTTTCACATTTACATATTACGGCACAAATTACACGCAACTGAAAGTAGTTACAAACGGATGGCAGTCATTTGACATTGTAAGTACAAGCAATGCTTTTTCCAATACTGCAATACCGGCTACAGCGGTGCCTAATACGGCAATCTATCCTTTCTGGGATGATCTTGATCTGAGGACTTCCGGAAGCGTTTATTACAAAAATGATGCTCCGAATAACAGGTTCATTGTTATGTATAAAGATGTACCTCATTATTCAACCGGCGAACTTTATACATTTGAAACAATTATTTACGGTGACGGAAGGATTTATTATCAGTATCTGAATATGACTTCCACTTTAGTAAATTCCTGCACCATCGGAACTGAAAATGAAACAGGAACTATCGGATTACAGGTAGTATTCAATGCTGCTTATCTTCACAATAATCTGGCAATTAAAATTGAAAAAGGTCTTGCATGGGTTGATGAAACTCCTTCAAGCGGAACAGTTGCGCCTTCAGGCAGTCAGCCAGTCGTTGTGTCTTTCAACAGCACAGGACTTACACCTAATACTACATACACAGGTTTCCTTAACGTGGGAAGCAATGATCCTTTGAGACCTGTTAAAAATATCAGATTAAAACTTAATGTAGGACCTACCGGAGTACAGAATACAGTTACAGGAATTCCTACAGAATTTGAACTAAAACAGAATTATCCGAATCCTTTTAATCCTTCAACAATGATAAGTTATGCACTTCCGAAGGACGGATTTGCTTCTATAAAGGTCTATGATGCAGTCGGTAAAGAAGTGGCTACTCTTGTAAATGAAAACAAGAAAGCCGGTTATTATGAAACAAGATTTAACGGCTCTGATCTTGCCAGCGGATTATATTTCTATAAGATAGAAGCAGGCGATTTTGCTCAGACGAGAAAAATGCTTCTAATCAAATAATGATCAAAATATTAATTTAATCAAATAATAAATAACAGGAGACAAAGTGATTTGTCTCCTGTTTAATTTTCCCAAAAAAAATAAAAAACATTTACAGCAAAATGAAAAAAATTTTTTTACTTCTCTCTTTTGTACTGCTGAGTTTTACATTGTTTACAGGTCAGAAGAGTACAGACAACAACAAGCAGGATGCAGAAGCGCCGCCGATATGGAACATTCATAAATTAATGAAATGGTACTCTGACAGGGGGATAACACCTCCGCAGTATGTAAGTTCAGAGCTCAAATCAAGTAATAATAATTTTGAGACTGATGCAACAGACGGTCCTGATATAAGAGTCTTTCCTTCATCGAATCCGCAGTCTGAAAATTCAATCGCCATAAGCGAACTGAATCCTCAGCATCTTATGATCTCCACAAATATGACTTTTACTCAATCAGCTTTTTTCTCCACAAACGGAGGAACAAACTGGTTCGGTTCTGAAAGCGATCCCGGAGGATATTCAAATTACGGAGATCCGGTTGCGTTATTTGACCGTGCAGGAAATGCATACTGGGTAACTCTTACATCGCCGGGGGGTGTAGGTTTGACTAAAACAACAAACTTTGGCACTACCTGGGGACCATTATGGTATGCTGACCCTTCATCAAATCAGAATGATGACAAGGAACATGCTATGACAGATCAGTCCGGAGTATATCCGAATAACATTTACGTTGCACTGACAGATTTTAATCTTAGCGGGCCACCGGTAAGTTTTGTAAGATCAACAAACGGAGGTTCGGTTTGGGGAAGCAGAATAAATCTTCCTATCGGAAGCGCAAGAGGGCAGGGCGTGAATATTCAGACCGGTCCGAACGGTGAAGTTTATGTAGCCTGGGCTCATTATCCCGGAACAACGGCAGAAGCCGGAATGGGCTTTGCAAAATCAACAGACGGAGGTGCAACTTTCAATACACCTTCAGTTATTTTTGCATTATCAGGAATCAGAACTTCCAACGGAGGAATAGCTGAATTCGGCGGTTCAAGAGTCAGCAGTTTTCCTTCAATGGCAGTTGACAGATCAGGAGGACCGAGAAGAGGTACTATTTACATTGTTTATCCTGACAGGAGCACCGGTGATGCAGATGTATATGTTAATAAATCCACAGACGGCGGAGCAACCTGGAGCGCTAAGATCAGAGTGAACGGAGAAGCAGTCGGAAACGGTAAACAGCAATGGATGTCTTCAGCGGCTGTTGATGCTACAAACGGAGCTTTGAATATTTCCTATTATAGTATGGATACTACAGGTCTGCTGACAGCAAGATATCTTGCAACATCGCTTGACGGCGGAACATCCTGGGACAGAACGAAAATAAGTGATGTAAGATTCACACCGGGACCAATACCCGGCTTTGCTTCAGGTTACATGGGTGATTATTATGAGACAGCAGCATTCGGCGGAAAAGTAATTCCATGCTGGAGCGATAACAGAGCCGGATCCTGGCAGGCTTTTGTAAGTCCTTCTCTTTTAGGACCGGGAATATCACATATTCCTTTACCGAATACTGAGAATCTTACAGGTCCGTATATTGTGAATGCAAACATTTCAACTGCAGGATCGGGACTTGTTACAGGAAGAACAAAAGTATACTGGGGAAGAAACGGACTTACAGACAGCATTACAATGTCTAACGGCGGTGGAAGCAACTGGTCGGCAAACATTCCCGGAAACGGAACACAGACTCAATACAGATATTACATTCAAACGACAGATTCACTTGGCAGGACAGCCGTATCTCCATCAGGCGCTCCGGCGACATATTATTCATTTCTTGCATCAACAGATACTGCAAGACCCGTTATAAGCACATCGCCGCTTGGTAATCAGGCGCAGGCAACCTGGCCGGCAACAGTGAGTGCTACTGTAACTGACAATATCGGAATTGATTCTGTATGGGTAAAATGGTACAAGAATAACACATCTACTCTGAAACAATTCAAACTGATAAACGGCGGAGGAAGCAATTACTCTGCAGCTTTCAATTCCCTCAATTCCGATGTATCAATAGGTGATTCGATTTTTTATAAAATAATTGCTCAGGATAATTCGCTTGCGCATAACAGGGATTCTACTGCTTTATATAAATTTAAAATTGTAAACGTAATTCTTTGTGAAGGATTTGCCGGGACAACATTTCCTCCTGCCAACTGGTCAATAGACTTTTCAGGAACACTTTACTGGACAAGAGAAGCAGCAAGCAGTTACGGCATCGGTAACGGTTCGGCTAAGTTTAATTTCTACAATGCTTCATCTGGAGTAACTCAGTCACTGAATACACTTACATTCGGAACATCCGTTGCAGGTGATTCAATCAAATTTGATCATGCTTACTGCACATACACAAACGGTGAAAATGATCAGCTTGAAATACTTACCTCTTCAAATGGTGGAACGACATATAACTCTCTCATATTGCTCAACGGAGGTTTTTCCGGTCAGCTGGTTACCGCACCGGCACAATCCGGAGTTTTTACTCCATCATCATCACAATGGGCTACGAAGAAGTATGCAGTGCCTGTCGGTACGAACAGAATTTCTTTTAAGGCAATCAGCGCATTCGGAAATAATTTATTCCTCGACAGCATTTGCCTGATAAGCGGTGCAACAGGAGTAGCAACTCCGGTAAGCAGTCTGATACCGTCGGTATATTCGCTTTCACAGAATTATCCGAATCCGTTCAATCCATCTACAAAAATAAACTTCTCATTGCCGAAACAAGGTTATGTTTCTCTGAAAGTTTATGATGTACTTGGAAAAGAAGTAATGACTTTGGTTAACGGGCAAATGAATGCCGGCAGTTATGCCGTTGATTTCAATGCTTCGGATCTGTCAAGCGGAGTTTATTTCTTCAGAATGGAATCAGGTGAGTTCAGGGATATAAAGAGAATGATGCTTATAAAATAAATATCAGGAAATATTTTTAAATTAAGCCCGCTTTATGCGGGCTTTTTTTTGTCTTTTTTGAAGTATACGAGAATAACAGAAACACCAACCCTCTTTCCCATTTGTTAGCATTATAAAGACATCTGAACATTTCTTAACACAAAGAATCAAGACACAGAGAGTCTCTATCTTAAATTATAATTTCTTAGTGCCTTTGTGCCACTGTGTTTATTTGACCACAATCCTTCTCGGTGCAATTCCTGTTGTATATGTGCTGATCTTATTACCGTTTTCATCGAAGACAATTAAATTCCCGTTAACAGCAAAATTTTTTGCATCAGCAATAAAATGTTTCTTTGAATTGCTGTCATAACTGTAACCGTAAAAATAAGAAGCCTGGGTATTCGGATTACTTATAAATACACTGTGAGATTTTGTCACAAGGTCAAGCTTTACAATGTTGTTTAAATCAGAAATGAAATAAATATTATTGCTGTTTTTATCAACTGAAATATCCTTGTCGAATCCTGAAGCTGAACCGTTATTAATAATAAACGAATCCAGTATGGAATAATTCTGAGGATCAATAATATAAATTATTCCTTCAGACGCTGATCCCGTGCAGCCGGCAAGAAGTTTCCCGTCGTTTGTCACTGCAAGCGAAGATGGTCTCTGCCTTACTTTTATATCTGCAATTCGCTGATCAAATACGGCGCTGATAACGGAAATTGTGGAATCACCGACTCCGCCGAATGCACCGTTGTTTGCTGCGAATATCTTATTGCCTATACTGATTACTTCCTGCGGATATACTCCTGTCCCGATTACAGTGATGTAACTCAGATTCGATTTATTTAAAACTGAAACGCTGTTTGCAGGACCGCTTGTAATATAAAGCTTACCGTTGGCTGCGGCTAATGAATATGGATTTGTTCCGACAGAAGCTGAATTCAGTATTTTCCCGTTTGAATCAAGTCTGTAAACCTTTCCGGCAGATCCGAAGTTGCCCTGTTCGGCAATAAATACTTCACGGTCTGCAAAAAGTAATCCGTCCGGGTACAAGCCGAGATTGCCCGGAGAAAAAATGTTATCCGTAAAAGTATTCTGAGTGGTGTTGAAAAAAGAAAGTTTTGCAGATCCGGCAGTTCCGTTCCCTTCGGATAAAATATAAATCCCGTTTGCAGAAGTATTATTTGACGGAGGATTGACAATTACTTCGTCTCTCTCACAGCCCTGTATTACAAAGATCCCGGTTATAACAAAAAATATAAAAATGATTTTTTTCAAATTATTCCTTTTATTGATAATAAAAAAACTCTTAATTTATGTTTGTCATGCGAAATGATTTAAAATAAATTAAGAGTTAAGTTAATTTAAATTATCTTTCCCGCGAAGATATTTATTTAGTATTTCAGGCAGGTCTCCTGACTCATGAGCAAATCACCGGATCCCTTCCCATTCTTGTAATGAACAGTGGCACTGATCCGTTTTTCTCAGTTACAGTTACGGGGATAGTTGCGGATTTGAACCGCATTCCCTTTTAATTCTATGTAAGAAACCTGAAATAAATTTTAAGAACGATTATTACTTTAAAATGATCATGCTTTTTGTTTCAGAAAATTCGCCCGCTGTCAGTTTATAAAAATATACACCGCTTG
>JAFDZQ010000011.1 GCA_018266895.1 Bacteroidota bacterium | reverse complement strand
TTTAGCTTTGCGTAACTTCAGTTATAAATTATTCTTTTCTTTTGCTAAGAATTCCGATATTGTCAATATAAATACATCTTATAAACTGTATTTGTTACCACATCCGTACAAAACGTTATTAAATAAGGTTATATAATTATTGAGTGTATTTAAATTTTCATTGTAAAACTTATTATATTGCTACAAAACCCCTCCCGACCCTCCCCTTTTTCAAAGGGGAGGGCAGGGTGGGGTTGTTTCAAACAGCTTATATTTTATTCAATTTTTTAATAGAAATAAATATCTTTTACAAAAAATAAATTAATTTGGACAACACTGATTTGTTACGAGTCTTCTTCAGATTTTATTAATCGGCTTTTATATGTAAGTTTAATTATGTTGAAAGTTTCTGGCATCATTAATAATATCATAAAAAAATTATAAAAACTTCAGTACGTTCGAATAATGTGACATTACAAAACTACTGCTGATCAATATACTCCGGGACTATGAGGTAATTAAGACATTAGGATTTCTCCATAAATGAGTATTTTATTTTTGTACGTGAAAATCAGATCACCTGTCCAAAAAAATTTAAATTTTAATTCGTGTTTCATTGGAAAAATCCATTTTAAAAAATAATTTTGAGAAGAGCAGTATTTTAGAATTTTTATTATTCTTAATTATTTGGTATTGCATTTTCAGATTTTGCGGAACATTCGTTCAGGGATATAACATTTATGAAGATAATCAGGTTGTTACAATTTCAAATGATCTTAATAATGAATCATTTTTTACAGTTGCTCAAAAAAATATATCACACGATCTTAAATATCTGTCACGTTTCAGGCCGGTCTATTTTGTGTACACAATATTCACAGTGAAATTATTCGGAGTCAATTTAACTTACCTTACAGCCTTAAGCATTTTCCTGTGCGTACTTACAGCTTTTTTTCTTTTCAGATTCTCTGTCAATCTGAAGTATTCCGCAACAGAGGCATTTCTTTTTGCTATGCTTACTATCGGGGGCCGGCAAATTTCTGCGTGGGCTGAATTATCAGCTGCTGAAGTGATTGGTATGTTTTTTCTTTCCCTAACATTGTTTTTTCTTTCAAAAAATATTTATTCTTCCTTTAATAATAATAAGTACAAAATTTTCTTTGTGGTATTTTTAGTAATCTGTTCTCTTTGCAAGGAAACTTTTACTATAATCATTCCGGGAATACTTTATTTGTATATATGGACATTCGGAGTACGAAATAATTTAAGTTTTAAAGAATCTGTGAAAACAAATTACAGACTGATTACGGCTATTATAATTTACTTCGCAGTTATTTTAAGCTTTTTTATTTTTGTCTTAGGAATTAACAAACAGAATTATGCAGGTTTTGATATTAATGCAATGTTCAGAGATTTTATGAACGGTGTTCTGTTTAAAATTCTTACAGAACCTTCTTTCATCATAATTGTTCTTGGAATTTTTATGACCTTAGTATTTGCTGCTTTGAAGAAAAAAGAAAATATCATTCTCCGGTTCAATGAAAATTATTCAAAAGTGCTCATCTTTTTTGTGTTAATTACAGTTCCGCAATGTATTGTTTATCTTAAATCGGGTTTTTTTGACAGATATTATTTGCCTTATGCTTTCGGATTTTCCTTTTCACTCATTTACATATTAAAAAATATCTTTCAGAAAACCGGGATTCATAAATTTATAAAGTATGGTTATCTTTTAATAGTATTTACGCTTCTGATATATCAAATTAAGGAAAATGCAATTCCGCCGTTAAAAGCATTTGCAAAAGAATGCAGCAACAACTCCAAAATGATAAATGCAATTACAGAAAATATCGGGAACGATGAATTACTCATAGTTATGGATCCTGTTCAAAACTTTCATGAAGCATATTCCTTAAGAACATACTTGAATTATCTTAAAGGGACAGAGAAATTCAAATATGATTTTGTTAAAGCTGATTTCATTTCCAAATATTTTGCTGATTCAGCAGGATATAATGAAGGTATGATTAATGCATATGAAGAATTAGGCAGTAATGTTATTGATTCATTGCGCGGAGATCAATACATAAAAAACATTTTTGTCTTCAGTCAGCTTAATAACAAGTTCATTAAAAAGGAAAATAAATGGCTGGACATTTCTAAATACAGGAAGGAAGTTTATGGCCGGTTCATTTTGTATTTTAAAGATTAATTTCTATCGGCAGTATATCAGACAGTATTGGTCAATACTTATTTAGCTTAAAAAGATAACGATTGATGTTCCCGGTGAATTTATTTTTGCGTTATATGGCATAATAATTACCTACCGAAAGTTATGAAAACATGATTTTAAAGACGAGTGAATGTTTTCAAATATAAAAATCGGGAAATTAAATACAAAAGGCGGATGAATGTCCGCCTTTTTTTATTTTTATATTTATAAGCAAGATCTTATATCTTGTAACTTGTAAGAAGTTTCATATAATTGGCGCGTTCATAAGCGGCAGGTTCCTTAACAGAACTGTAATCCATGCTTCCTTTCATGAGTGATACGGAATCATATTCTTTTTCTTCCATCCAGTTTTCAAGATCCCTGAGAATTTCCCCGATCCTTTTTACTCCGTGTCTCAGCAGTTCAGAACACATCATAGCTGCATCGCCTCCGACCATCATTACTTTAAGCACATCAGTATAGTTGCTTATGCCGCTTGTAGCTGCAAGACTTGCATTTATGTTATTATGAAGGATTGCAATCCATCTCAGAGGAAGCCTCAATTCCCATTCATTGCTTAATTCAAGATTCGGGAAAACTTCAAGATTATCAAGATCAATATCAGGCTGATAAAATCTGTTAAAAAGCACAAGTGCATCAGCGCCTGCATCATCAAGTTTTTTAGCCATATTCGCCATTGCAGAAAAGTAAGGACTTAGTTTTACAGCAACCGGAATTTTAACGGCGGATTTAATTGCTTTTACGTCATCGATATACATATCCTCAACACTCTGTCCGTTTATCTGAAAATCAGTAGGTATAAAATAAATATTAAGTTCAATTGCATCTGCTCCGGCTTCTTCAATCTTCTTTGCATAATTAATCCATCCACCGTTACTGACTCCGTTCAGGCTTCCGATGACGGGAATGCTAAGTTTATCTTTGAGTTTCCTGATATGATTTACATATTCTTCCGGCCCGAGGTTGAATTCAGCTGCTTCCGGAAAATACGAGAGTGCTTCTGCATAACTTTCTGCGGTTGATGTCAGGTAAAAATCAAGTTCGCTGGCTTCGTGAGTTATCTGCTCTTCAAAAAGCGAATAACAGACAATTGCAGAAGCGCCTGCATCTTCAAGGGATCTTGCAGCATCAATTGACTTTGAAAGAGGGGAAGCTGAAGCAACTATCGGATTTTTTAATTTCAAACCCATATATGTCGTTGATAAGTCCACTTTAGTATGATTTAAATTTAAGAATTTATTTGTGTGTAATGATCTTATTTGTATCCTGGTCAGGAATTACTTCCGCCAGATGTTTGTAGATATTCCATCTCTTCCATACATCCTCCTGAGCAAGTTTAAGAAGCGCTTTCGCATGTTCAGGTTCAGATTTGGTAAGCATGCTGTACCGTGTTTCCTTGTAAAAGTAATCTTCAAGTTTAATTTTTGGTTCACCTGAATCAAGCTTAAGTGGATTCTTTCCTTCTAAGGTCAAAGCAGGATTATGTCTGAAAAGCAGCCAGTAGCCGCTGTCCACAGCAGCTTTCTGATGGTCAAGCGCTTTTTCCATATTAAATCCGTGAGCTATGCAATGTGAATAAGCGATTATTATTGAAGGTCCGTCAAATGCTTCGGCTTCAAGAAAAGCTCTCAGTGTCTGAGTGTCATTTGCGCCCATAGCGACTTTTGCAACATAAACGTTCCCGTAATTTATAGCCATCATTGCAAGATCTTTTTTAGGATTGGGTTTTCCCGAAGCTGCGAATTTTGCTACAGCAGCCAGACCGGTGGATTTAGACATCTGTCCGCCTGTATTGGAATAAACTTCAGTATCGAGCACTAGTATGTTTACATTTTTCCCTGAAGCCATAACGTGATCAAGTCCGCCGAATCCTATATCATAAGCCCAGCCGTCACCGCCAATTATCCATACAGATTTTTTCACAAGATAATCACTCAGGGAAAGCAGATCGGCTGCCTGAGTATTATTTATCAGAGATAATTTTTCCTTAAGCAATTCAACTCTTTTCCTTTGTTCAAATATTCCCGGCTCATCAGACTGATCTGCATTAATAATATCATTTACAAGTTCTTCTCCGATCTCCGAAGAAAGCCCCGTGAGCAACTCTTTTGCAAATTCACCGTGTTTATCGATTGACATTCTCATTCCAAGTCCGAATTCCGCATTATCCTCAAACAATGAATTCGACCATGCAGGACCTCTGCCTTCATTATTCTTTGTCCATGGCGTGGTAGGAAGATTTCCGCCGTAGATGGAGGAACATCCTGTAGCATTTGCAATAATTGTCCTGTCTCCGAAAAGCTGTGAAACCAATTTGACATAAGGCGTTTCTCCGCAGCCTGTGCAGGCGCCGGAGAATTCGAACAGCGGCTGAAACATCTGACTGCTTTTTACAAGACCCGTATTTACGTGAGTCCTGTCAAATTCCGGAATTGAAAGGAAATAATCCCAGTTGATTTTTTCCTGCTCGCGAAGTTCGAGCTGCGGCTGCATATTCAATGCTTTCAGCTTTACCTGTTTTTTATTTTTAACGGGACAGATTTCGAAACATAAAGTGCATCCGGTGCAGTCTTCCGGCGCTACCTGAATGGTGTATGCATTATTTTCACCGAACTCTTTTCCTTTTCCATCCATAAACTTGAAAGATGCCGGAGCATTTTCCAGATATGATTTGTCATAAGCCTTGATCCTGATGCATGCATGAGGACAGATCATAGCGCACTTGCCGCACTGTATGCATATCTCCTGATCCCAGACAGGTATCTGATGAGCAATGTTCCGTTTTTCCCATTGCGCAGTGGAAGAAGGAAAAGTACCGTCTTCAGGCATTTCGCTTACCTTCACATCATCGCCCAGACCTTCTATAATTTTGCCAAGTACATTTTTAACATAATCAGGAGCTTTGTCAGATACAACCGGCTTTAATTCAATATCACTTATCTTTTTTCCTTCCAGTCCGACATTGAATAAATTGGCAAGCGTTTTATCTACTGCTTCATAATTTTTAATGACTATGTCTTCGCCTTTTGAACTGTATGATTTCTTTATTGAATTCTTGATCTGCTGTATTGCTTCATCTTTCGGAAGCACTCCTGAGATAGCAAAGAAACAGGTCTGCATTATAGTATTTATTCTTAAACCCATTCCGGTTTCTTTTGCAACTTTAAAAGCATCGATCACAAAGAAATTTAGTTTTTTATCAATAATCTGACGGCATACTTTTGAAGGCATCTTTTCAAAAACTTCATCTTTACCGTAAATTGAGTTGAGCAGGAATGTACCGCCTTCTTTGATATCTTTCAGAACGTCAAATTTTTCAAGCAGATTAAATAAATGACAGCCAATGAAATCTGCTTTCTGAACAAGATATGTGGACTTTATGGGTTTTTTGCCGAATCTTAAATGTGAAATTGTTGTAGACCCGGATTTTTTTGAATCATATACAAAATAGCCCTGTGCATAATTATCAGTTTCTTCTCCGATTATTTTAATGGAATTTTTATTTGCACCGACAGTTCCGTCCGAACCGAGTCCGTAAAACAGAGCCGAGATCTGATCCTCAGGATTAATTATAAAATCAGTTTCATAATTCAGACTTGTAAAAGTAACGTCATCGTTTATTCCGACAGTAAAATGATTTTTCGGTTCATCTTTTTTTAATTCATCAAAAACAGCTTTCACCATTGAAGGAGTGAATTCTTTTGAAGATAAGCCGTATCTTCCTCCTGTTATCAGAGGCATCTTTTCAAACGGCGGATTATTTCTGCTCATAACTTCACTTATTGAAGTGACAACATCCAGATAGAGCGGTTCGCCCGTGCTGCCCGGTTCTTTTGTCCTGTCAAGCACCGAAATTTTTCTTACCGTCTTCGGGATTTTATTTATAAAAAACGAAGTATCAAAAGGTCTGAACAATCTTACAATCAAAAGACCGATCTTTTCGCCTGTAGTTTTAATAAGATAATCAATAGTTTCTTCTGCAGTTTCAACGCCTGATCCCATCATTACAATTACTCTCTCTGCATCAGGAGCGCCGTAATAATCAAAAAGATTGTATCTTCTTCCGGTAATACCAAAAAACTTATCCATTGCATCCTGAGTAACAGAAGGGCAGGCGTTATAAAATTTATTTACCGTTTCTCTTCCCTGAAAATAAACATCCGGATTCTGAGCCGAACCTCTGATAAAAGGATTATCGGGAGTCAAAGCTCTCGTCCTGTGTTCTTTTACAAGATCATTATCAATCATATTTTTTATGTCTTCAACGTCGAGCTGTTCGATCTTCATAACTTCATGCGAAGTTCTGAAACCGTCAAAGAAATGTAAAAACGGAATTCTAGATTTAAGTGTAGCCGCCTGTGAAATCAGGGCAAAGTCCATAACTTCCTGAACGGAATTTGAACAGAGCATTGCAAAACCGGTCTGCCTTGTCGCCATAACATCACTGTGATCACCGAAAATAGAAAGCGCATGTGTTGACAAAGTTCTTGCTGTCACATGAAAAACCGTTGAAGTGAGTTCACCTGCTATTTTATACATATTCGGGATCATAAGAAGAAGACCCTGTGAAGCCGTAAAAGTAGTTGTAAGAGAACCTGCCTGTAGAGCCCCGTGCACTGTTCCGGCTGCTCCTCCTTCGCTCTGCATTTCGATAACCGCAGGGACAGTTCCCCAAATATTTTTTTTACCTGCTGAAGACCATGTATCCGAAAGCTCTCCCATAGGGGATGAAGGTGTTATAGGATAAATGGCTATTACTTCATTTACTTTATGCGCAACATAAGCAGCAGCTTCATTTCCGTCAATTGTTACTTTTAATCTTTCCATTTTATTTTATCAGATTGATATTAAAATTAATTTCTTTGCTGAATTTCATTATTCAGTCAATGTGTATGTAAAAATAAACTATTATAATTAAAATCAGTATGACTTTTGTCATAAAAGCAAAATAATATTAAGCAAAAATGTTTGCACGGAAACTGATAAAGAAAATCATTATTTTAAACAGTTAATAACAAGTAACTAATTTAAAAAATAAATTAATATAAAAGCAGAAGTGGAAACAAAAGAAGAAATTATTGAAGTTGAAAGCGTGGTTGTAAAATTTTCAGGAGATTCAGGGGATGGTATGCAGCTTACGGGAATGCAGTTTACTGATACAGCGGCGTTTCTGGGAAAAGACCTGAGTACATTCCCGGAATATCCGGCAGAGATCAGGGCTCCTGTAGGAACAGTTTCAGGTGTATCGGGATTTCAGGTGCAGTTCGGAAGCAAGGAAATATTTACGGCAGGGGATCAGTATGATGTGCTTGTGGCAATGAATGCCGCAGCTCTTAAAGTAGACCTGAAAAATCTGAAAAAAGGCGGAATAATAATCACTAATACTTCAGGTTTTGATCAGAAGAATCTCAGACTTGCTGAGTATCCTGAAGGCGAGAATCCTCTTGATGATGATTCACTGGATAACTATACAGTTTATAAAATGAATGTATCGGGTCTTACAAAAGATGCGCTGGCAGGAATGGGTTTAAGTAATAAGGAAATAGAAAGATCAAAGAATATGTTTGTGCTGGGGCTGCTTTACTGGATATTTGATCAGTCGCCCGATTTCACTATTAAATTCATTAACGAAAAATTCACCGGAGAATCCGTTATTGCACAGGCAAATATAAATGCTCTGAAAGCAGGATGGAATTACGGAGATAACACGGAAATATTCAACACAAGGTTTAAAATAACGGCTTCAAATCTGACACCGGGAACTTACAGAAGCATTACAGGAAACAGCGCTGCTGCTATTGCACTTATCGCTGCATCCGAAAAATCAGGACTCCCTTTATTTCTGGGATCATATCCTATTACTCCGGCTTCAGATATTCTGCATGAACTGTCAAAGTACAAAGAATGCGGAGTAAGAACTTTTCAGGCTGAAGATGAGATAGCTGCTATATGTTCTGCTATAGGAGCATCATACGGCGGAGCTTTAAGCGCGACTACAACATCGGGACCCGGAATGTCATTAAAGGCTGAAGCGCTCGGACTGGGTTTAATGCTTGAATTGCCTTTGGTTGTTATAAATATACAGAGAGGCGGACCTTCGACCGGACTTCCTACAAAAACAGAACAGTCAGATCTTTTGCAGGCAATGTTCGGAAGGCACGGAGAATCACCTCTTCCTGTTATAGCTGCTGAATCACCTTCAGACTGTTTTAGCGCCGTGTATGAAGCTGCAAGGATTGCATTAGAGCATATGACTCCCGTAATTGTTCTGAGCGACGGTTACATTGCAAACGGCTCTGAGCCATGGAGATTTCCCTCTGAAGAAGATCTAAAGCCAATTGAAGTAAAATTTGAAACCGAACCAAATTCCGAAAACGGTGTATTTCTGCCGTACAAAAGAGACGAAAAACTTGTACGCCCCAGAGTAATACCCGGAACTAAAGGACTCGAACACAGAATCGGAGGTCTGGAAAAGCAGCATGAAACCGGAGATATATCGTATGAAGCAAAGAATCATGAACTTATGGTAAAAATGAGAGCGGCAAAAATTGAAAAGATCGCTGACTATATACCTTTACAGATAGTAGATACAGGAAAAGAAAAAGCAAAATTACTCGTGCTTGGCTGGGGTTCGACATACGGAACTCTGAAAACTGCCATTGGCGAACTTTTAGAAGAAGGAGCAGACATTGCTCATATTCACATAAAGTATCTGAATCCGTTTCCGAAAAATCTCGGAGATCTTCTGAAGAATTATGAAAAAGTGCTTATACCTGAGATCAATAACGGACAGCTTATAAAAATTATCAGGGATAAATTCCTGATCCCGGCAGTCGGATTTAATAAAATACAGGGATTGCCTTTTACTACATCTGAAATAAAATCTAAAATTCTGGAATTATTAAAAAACTAAAACAATGATTGAAACAAATAATATACCCGTCGCAGAAAAACTGACGAGCAAGAACTTCGCACCTGATCAGGATGTAAAATGGTGTCCGGGCTGCGGCGATTATTCCATTTTAAAACAAACTCAGACTATTTTCCCGGATCTTGGAGTTAAAAAAGAAGACTTTGTCTTTATATCCGGAATCGGCTGTTCATCCAGATTCACTTACTATATGGACACTTACGGAATGCATTCCATTCACGGAAGGGCAACTGCAATTGCTTCCGGACTTAAAGCTTCCAGACCTGAACTCAGCGTATGGGTAGTTACAGGAGACGGAGATGCCCTGTCAATCGGAGGAAATCATTTTATCCATATTCTAAGAAAGAATTTTGATATTAATATTCTTTTATTCAATAATCAGATTTATGGTTTGACTAAGGGGCAGTATTCACCTACTTCAGAGATCGGCAAGATCACAAAGTCAACACCCTTCGGTTCTGTAGAGCAGCCGTTTAATCCGGCTGAACTTGCGCTCGGAGCCAGAGGAACTTTTGTAGCAAGAACTCTTGACAGGGATACGAAACACATGCAGGGAATTCTGAAGCAGGCTTATTACCATAAAGGAACTTCATTTGTTGAGATTTATCAGAATTGTCCTGTCTTTAATGATGCTGCATTCTTCCTGTTCTCAGACAAAGAAACAAAAAAAGATAACGCGGTTTTTGTAGAACACGGAAAACCTCTTATTTTTGGTGCAAATGATGATAAAGGAATAATGCTTGACGGATACAAACCAAAAGTAGTGAAATTAAATGAAAACGGAGTTTCCGTTAATGATCTGTGGATACACGATGAAAAGGACAGAATAAAGGCGAATATGATTGCCGGATTCCAGGATGATCCTGAAGAACATCTTCCCAGACCTTTCGGAGTATTTTATGCTGTTGACCATCCTACTTATGAAGATAACATGAAAGAACAGATAAACAGGATAATGGGAAAGAAAGGCAAACCTTCCCTGAATAAAATTCTTTCAGGTACTAAAACCTGGGAAATAGACCGATAAAAATTTCCATAAAATAAAAATAAACTTTCTGAATTTTCAGAAAGTTTATTTTTTTATGGATAATTTTAAAGTTGTAAAAAATTCAGTATATCATAAAAGTATAAACATCGCGAATCCGTGATCACTGTTTTTTAAATTTCCAGTACCAGCCTTTACTTTCTTCTGTCTGCTGCTTCCAGTAGGGGACAGTCAGAATTTCATTATTATGAGTCCTAAGCTGCCTTTCATAAACTGCAATTACCGGGTTGAATACAATATCCGTTACACCTATGATATAGGTATCAGGTAAATCCTCACTTTTTTTTGTTTCTTTTGCAAATTTGACTGTATAACCGTTATACTCCATGATGCTTTTAAGGAAATTCATTCTGTCTTCTGTGATACCTGATTCCAGAACCCTGCAACGGGTGCCGTCAATTTCCTTTTCAATATGTTTACCGCTTTCAAGTGACATGTTTTACTTTATTCCAAAGGTTAAAGAATTAATGTAATCAAAAATTATTCCTGCAAATCCGATTGCTATAATGCCGATTGCACATATTATCAGACCAAGCTTTGTATATGCATCATTCTTTACAGGTCCAATAGGCATTTCATTTTTATTTATAAACATTGCCTTAACAACTAATAAATAATAATAAAGCGAAATGGTTGCATTAATCAGAGCAATGAATACAAGAAGATAATATCCCTGTTTTGCAGCGGAAGTAAAAAGGAAAAACTTGCTGAAAAATCCCGCGACCGGAGGAATCCCTGCCAGAGAGAACAGTGAAAGCATCATTACAAGACTGAGTCCCTTGTTAGTGGAATACAGCCCGTTGTATTCATCTATATTTTCCCTGCCGGTTGCATTTGATATTGCTGCTACGACACCGAAAGCTCCGAGATTTGAAAAAAGATATATCAGCAGAAAATAAACGACCGAACTGAATCCAATAGCGCTTCCTCCAATAATGCCGAGCGGAATGAAACCTGCCTGTGCTATTGATGAAAATGCAAGAAATCTCTTGATATTCTTCTGTCTTATTGCAAATAAATTTCCTATAGTCATTGTGAGAACAGATACAAAATACAGCACACTGTTCCATGTACCTTCAATTCCTTTGAATACAGTAAACAGAAGAATCAGCAGAATGAATGCAGCCGAGCCCTTGGAAATTACCGACAAGAATGAAGTTATATTGACAGGAGCACCTTCGTAAACATCTGCCGTCCATAAATGGAACGGTACAATCGAAATCTTGAAAGCAATTCCCGTGAATATGAAAATAAATGCAAGCATCTGCAGACTGTTGTTCTGAAATGAAGACGCAATATTATCAAAATATAACGAACCGTTTGTTCCGTACAGCAATGAAATGCCGTAGAGTAATATTCCGGATGAAAGAGCGGCTGATAAAATAAGCTTTACTCCTGCTTCAGCAGATCTTTCCTTAAGTTTTTCAGAAGCGACAAGGGCTGCAAGAGGTATTGTTGCAAGTTCTATGCCTATATAGAACATCAGAAAATTACCCGATGAGATCATAAAATCCATTCCTATCAGCGAGGAAATTACAATGAAAAAATATCCTCCGATATTACTGCTTCCGGTAAAATTACTCTTCAGCCAGCCGGCTGACTGTATTAAAACAATAAGAACACCTATATTAAGAATATTTTTCATCAGAATAGTAATGCCGGTAGTTTTGTACATTCCTCCGAACAAACTTCCTGTTTCAACCGGAAAAAATCCTGCTATAGTATTAATGAAGAAAAGAACCGTTAGAACAGGGATTATTTTTTCAATGTTCTTATTGCTGATGCTTATTTCCAAGATCAGAACAATAAGAGCTATTGCCGAAAGTATTATTTCATGTCTCATATATAACAACTGTCCAAAATCCATCTTGTATAATTTTTTCTTTATTTTATCATGCTGAGTTTAAGAATGATCGGATCAAGACTTCTGGAAATAAAATCTGAAAGCCACAACGGAGCCATACCTATCCCTGCAATCGCAAAAATCAATATGATCACAGTGGCTCTTTCAAACCATACAGCATCCTTTATCAGATTGAAATCATTATTTTTAATTGGGCCCAGCAGCAGCGTAGCAACAACTCTGAGTATATAGACCGCCGTAATTACAATTGACGAACAGACAACTATAGTTGCTATCCTGTGAAAAGTATCCGAGTGCTGAAAAGCGCCGACGAATACATTCATCTCGGCTACAAAACCGCTTAATCCCGGGAGTCCCAGTGAAGCAAGACCTGCTATCATATAAGCAACTCCGAGGAAAGGAATCACTTTCATCAGACCTCCCATAAATCTTATGTCTCTGGTATGCGTTCTTTCATAGATCATCCCGATTAAGGCAAAGAAAAGAGCTGTCATTAATCCGTGGGATATCATCTGAAGAACTGCGCCGTTCGCCGAAATCTTATCGCTCATAAGAATAGCAAAAAGAACCAGCCCGCAGTGACTTACAGATGAATATGCGTTTATGTATTTAAGATCTTTCTGGACAATTGCACCGAATGCGCCATAAACTACACTTATGCTTGTCAGCACGATGAATATCCATCCCATTTCATTAGCTGCTCCGGGCATAAGGTACATTGCAACTCTCAGGCATCCGTAACCTCCCATTTTCATCAAAACGCCTGCGTGAAGCATTGATACTGCCGTTGGCGCTGAAGAGTGTCCGTCAGGTGACCATGTGTGGAAAGGGAATAATGCTCCGAGAACGCCGAATCCTACAAAAAGAAGCGGAAAGAAAATTCTCTGAACTTCCATCGGTATATTAAGTCTGGATATGTCTATAATATTGAATGTCATTAGACCGCCCGGCGCTGCTGCGGAATTAACATATAATCCGAGAATACCAAGCAGCAAAACTGCCGATGCTCCCATCAGCATCAGCGTAAGTTTCATGGCTGCATATTCTTTGGGACCGCTTCCCCAGATGCCGATAAGGAGATACATCGGTATTACGGCAAGTTCAAAAAACAGGAACATAGAAAACAGATCCAGTGAAATGAAAAATCCGAAGACACCCGTTGTAAGAACTATCAGAGAAATGAAGAACTCCTTCGAAAGATTGTCCACTTTCCATGAAGTCAGAACACCCGTGAAAATTACTATTGCAGTAAGCGCAATGAGTGATACCGAAATACCGTCAACTCCGATGCTGAACTGAATGTTAAATGATTTAAACCATTCCCAGCTTCTGACAAAAAGCATATCGTCAACATTGCCGTTTTTTCTTTCCGCAAGATAGGCGAATACAAGGTATGTCGCCTGAACAAGCTGAATTCCCATTCCCACGGCAGCAGACATTCTTATCTGTTCTTTTGTCCTGCTGATACTGATTGCCAGAACAGTCAGAACCGGAACTAAGATCAATAAAATTAAAATATCCATATTAATAATTCATTATTTGTTCCATAAATAAAGCGCAAAAAGTATAATGATGATCATTCCCGAAACCATAACATAAGCATACTGCTGCAGCTGTCCGGATTGAAATGATTTGATCTTAACGGAAATAAAATTTGTGACAGCTGCAATCCCGTTCATTGTATTATCAACGACCTTTCTGTCAAACCATGCTACTGGAGCTGAAATGCCGTTGAAGATAATTTTCTTTGTAATAAAAAGATAAATCTCGTCAATGTAAAACTTTTTATAAATCAATCTGTATAGACTGCCCAGAGAAGCAGTGATCCTCTGCGGAAGACCGGATTCCTTTTTATATAAAGCCATTGCAGTCAGAATTCCGGCAAGCGCAATTACTACAGCCGGAACTGCAATTCCCCAGTGAATATGAGTTTCGAAACCGGCTCCGTCTGCTGTGACTAATTTACTGAAAGGAATAAATCCTGTAATCAAAGATGCAAAAGCAAGGAACATGAGAGGCACTGCCATGCTTGACGGTGATTCATGAGGTGAATCTTTGTATTCATTGTTTTTATTCCAGAATATTGAGAAATACAATCTGAACATATAAAAAGCTGTCAGTCCGGCAATGATCATTGAAACAATGAATAATACAAAGTCTTTTTCAAATGCTGCCACGAGAATTTCATCCTTGCTGAAAAATCCCGAAAACGGAGGAATACCGGCAATTGCAAGACAGGCAACAAGGAATGTTATGTGAGTAACCGGCATGAATTTTCTGAGTCCTCCCATGCCGTTCATTTCATTGCTGTGAACTGCATGAATTACGGAACCTGCGCAGAGAAAGAGCAAAGCTTTAAACATTGCATGATTGAAAAGGTGAAACATTGAAGACATATAACCGAGACCCTTTTCTCCGCCGTAATCAGAAACTCCGAGCGCAAGCATCATTAATCCGATCTGTGAAATTGTGGAAAATGCAAGAACCCTTTTGATGTCAGTCTGTGTACAGGCAATTATGGCAGCGAACAGTGAAGTAAAAGCACCGACATATCCGATAAAATGCAGCGCAGCCGGAGCTGACAGAGCATAAAGCGGAAAAAGTCTTGCGACAAGATATACACCTGCAACAACCATCGTTGCCGCGTGTATCAGCGCCGAAACGGGAGTCGGACCTTCCATTGCATCCGGGAGCCATATATGAAGCGGGAACATTGCGGATTTTCCGGCGCAGCCCATAAATACAAGTATTAAAGCCCATGTCATAACCGATAAACCCATGAATGCAATTGTCGAACCCTGAGCAATCGCAGGTCCGTTAGGATCTGTCAGAATACTGTAATCAAATGTTCCTGTAATATTTGAAAGAATTAATATGCCTATAAGAAATCCCAGATCAGCAAATCTTGTCACTACAAATGCTTTTTTTGAAGCTGCCACTGCCGAAGGTTTCTGATAATAATGTCCGATCAGCAGATAGGATGATACTCCGACGAGTTCCCAGAAAATATATGTTTCAAAAATATTCGTGGATATTACAAGACCTATCATTGAGAAAGTAAACAAAGACAGGAAGGAGAAATATCTTGAGTAACCGCTGTCGCCTTTCATATAACCTAAGCTGTAAATATGAACCATCAGTGAGACAGTGGAAATAACCACCAGCATCATTACCGAAATCGGATCAAGCAGTATTCCCATATTAATGACAAGCTTGTCCGTAAATCTGAGCCATTCCGTATTATAAGGTATTATTTTCTGATAAACTCCATTTACCAATCCTGCTCCGGAGAAATATGAAAATGCCGTGATGTATGATATAACGGTAGTAACAAAAACGCTGAATGTCCCGGCTATTCCCGATAATGAGGGCTTAAATCTTCCTCCGGCAAGACCTATCAGAATGAAAGATATTAAAAGTATAAACGGAACAATGACTATGTAACCAAAATTTTCCATGACAATAAATGAATTTCAGTAAATTAGTATTTCAATTCATTGACTTTTTCCACATCAATGGATTTAATCTTTCTGTAAAGACTTATAATGATCGAAACCGCAACGGCAACTTCCGTTGCTGCAATTGCTATAATGAATAAAGCAAAAAACTGACCTTCCAGATTTTCCGGATAAAGGTATTTGTTGAATGCCACAAAATTTATATTTACGGCATTCAGAATGAGCTCGGCTGACATCAGCATAGTTATAAGATTTTTACGGGTAAGAAAACCGTAAATGCCGATGAAGAATACCAGCGTTCCCAGTACCAGAAAAAATTCAAGTTGTATTCCTTCTATCATGATTATTTATTATTTAGCACTGTCTCTTTTAGCAATGATAATGGCTCCCACCATTGACGCAAGCAGTAATATACTGATGACCTCAAACGGAAGTACATATCCGTTATCCTTATAGCTTAATAACTGCATTCCGATGTTTTTCATGCTGCTGTCAGTCTCCCCATTGCTTACAGCAGGAAAACTGTAATTCAGTATTGAATAAATGCACACCACTGCTCCCGCCGCCGCAGCTATAAGTGAAAATGAAGATTTCTTCACCCCGGCTGCTTCAAGTTTTTCGTTAACCTGGCTTGTGAGCATAATGGAAAAAATTATAAGCACGATTATACCGCCTGCATAAACCGTAAGCTGTACAGCCGCAAGAAAATAAAAATCTAGCATGAAAAATAATCCTGCTGAACACAAAAGCATAAACAGAAGAAAAACTGCAGCTCTCAGAATCCTCCGGCTTGTTACCGTTAAAACCGAAAAGATCAGAATGCCCGAAACCAGTATGTAAAATATTATCTGTTCCATAATTTTATTCTTTTACTCCTGCCATAATTTTAGAGCCCGGTTTGTTTAAAACTTTTGTTAATGTTGACCGGTCATAAACTGCATGTTCGAATGTCTGAGCCATCTTAATAGCATCAGTAGGGCAGGCGAGTATGCATAAATTGCACATTGTGCACATCTGAAGATGATAGACAAATTTGTCAATTACTTTCTTTGATTTGCCCGTTTCAGGGTCAATTGCCTTATCGCTGATGATCTCGATCGTTCCGTTCGGACAGGCAATCTCGCAGGCTGAGCATCCGGTGCATCTGTGCTCGTTGTTTTCGTCGTGTATAAGTACCACTTCGCCTCTGAACATATCAAACATCTTAAGCGTCTCCCTGTTCTCAGGATACTGCTGAGTAATTATTTCTTTCGGATGAAAGAAATAATACCCGGTGATTTTCATTCCGGTAAGGAGAGTTTTTACACCGTTAAATATGTCTGATAAATATTTATATATGCTTTTGAACATTTTTCCTTATAAATTCGATTTATAAATGCCATCCGTTTAAAGCAACCAGAGACATAAGTAAAATATTAACTATGCTGATCGGCAATAAATACTTCCATTCTAAAGTAAGAAGCTGATCAATCCTAAGTCTCGGGAAGGTCCACTTGAACCACATAATCAGAAACAGCAGCGCAGCTACTTTCCCAAAGAACCATATTACAGGCGGTATTACATCCATCGCATTGTTAAAGAATTCAATGTTCCCGATGTGCAGAGGCATCCATCCTCCGAAAAACACTGTAGCTCCTACGGCTGCGATAATGAAAAAATTCACATACTCAGCAAGAAAAAAGAATGCAAACCTTATTCCTGAATACTCCGTATGGAATCCGGCTGTAAGTTCCGATTCTGCTTCCGCCAGGTCAAAAGGTCCTCTGTTGGATTCTGCAGTGCTTGCAACAATGAAAATAATAAATGCTATTATCGCCGGAATGTTGCCTTTGAATATCCACCATCCGTCACTCTGACTTGCTATGATCTCTGACAATCTGAGACTTCCCGTCAATACTACAATTGTAAGCAATGATAAAACGACTGATAGTTCATAACTTACTATCTGCGCTCCGCTTCTCATTGCGCCGATTAAAGAATATTTATTGTTGCTTGACCATCCTGCAAGCAGAATCCCTGTCACGCCTATTGATGAAACTGCTGTTATGTAAAACAGTCCGATATCGAAATCCAGGGCGTGAAGACCTTTTGCAAACGGTACTGCTCCAATTACCATGAACGGCGCAATCAGTACGATAAAAGCAGCAAGATTAAACAGAAATTTATCTGAATTTTTTGTTACCAGAGGTTCTTTGAAAATCAACTTTATAATATCCGCTACCGTCTGGGCAGTTCCCCAGAATCCGACTCTCATAGGACCAAGTCTCTGCTGAAAAAAAGCAGCGACTTTTCTTTCTATGTAAACCAATGACAAACCCAGAAGAGTGACAAACAAAAGGAAACACACGCCGATTATTGCTAAGCCTATAACATCAGCCAGTGCAGGAGAGAAAATTCCCGTTAACCAGAAATGTATGGATCTTATAAATTCCGTAAAATCGTATATGCTGAAATTCATATTTATTTATTTTATTACCGGTCAATATCCGGTATTACCAGATCAAGCGTTGACATCATTGCGACAAGGTCGGCAATCTTATAACCTTTTGCCATTGTATCGAGAGCGAATAAATTTGAAAATCCGGGAGACCTGAACTTTACCCTGTAAGGTGATTTCTTATTGTCACTGATGATATACACTCCGAGTTCGCCTCTTGCGGTTTCCACTCTCTGATAATATTCCCCGGGCGGAAGCTTGATCACGGCTTTTGTTTTTGCCTTAAAATCACCTTCGGGGATATTGTCAATAAGCTGCTCAATTATATGAAGTGATTCATACATCTCAGCTATTCTTACTTTGTATCTTCCGTAAGAATCACAGTCCGTCCGTATGATCTCCTTAAAATCAACTCTGTCATAGGCGCTGTAAGGATCCTTCTTTCTTACATCACAGGAAAATCCCGAAGCTCTGCCCGAAGGACCTGTTACGCCATAAGATATTGCATCTTCTTTTGAAAGATATCCTATGTCTTTTGTCCTTTCCGTAAAAATTACGTTGCCGGTCAGGAGCTCGTCGTATTCAGGAAGTTTTTCTTTGAAATATTTCAAAAAATCTTTCGTCCGTTTCTGAAAATTAGGATGAATGTCAAACATCACTCCTCCGGGTACATTGTAATTCATTGTCAGTCTCGCCCCGCATGTCTCTTCAAAAATATCAATTATCTGTTCACGGTCGCGGAATCCGTACAGAAAAGTCGTAATAGCCCCGAGATCCATTCCCATTACTCCCCACCAAAGCTGATGCGAAGAAAGTCTGGTAAGTTCAGAAATGATTGTTCTTATATATTTTACCCTGTCCGGAACTTCAAGCTGCAATCCTTTCTCTACTGCTAAGCAGACTGCTTCATTGTTAATATGACAGGAAAGATAATCCATTCTGTCCGTAAGATGAACGATCTGCTGATAGGAATCCTTTTCACACATCTTTTCAATTGATCTGTGAATGTATCCGATATGCGGTTCGACTTTTCTGATTATTTCTCCGTCAAGAGTGAGAAGAAGTCTGAGGACTCCGTGAGTGGAAGGATGCTGCGGACCCATATTTACAAAATATTCCTGAGTCTCTGTTGCCGATGATGTACTCTGTTTTTCTTTATCTGAAATTAAACTGAAAATGTTACTCATAATTTTACAATTCTACAATATTAACTTCGTCCTTATAATCTTTTCTGAGCGGATAACCTTCCCAGTCTTCTTCAAGCAATATTCTTCTGAGATCAGGATGGTTATTGAATTTAATTCCGAAGAGATCATAAACTTCGCGCTCGTGGTACTCCGCTGTTCTCCATATATCTGAAACTGTATCAACTGCCGGATTTACCCTGTCCGGGATTTTTACCTTTAATACCATTCTATGGCTGTGAACCGTAGATTCAAGATGATATACAACCATAAAATGACTTACCCAGTCAACACCCGTAAGGCAAAACATATAATCAAGTAATGTATCTTTATTGCTTTTCAGGTCTTCAGCAAGCTTATGTAAATGTTCCGGTGTTACAGTAACATTCAGAAACTCCGAACCTTCTTCGGAAAATTCTGCTTCCGGAACCACCTTTAATATCATATTTTTTAACTCATCATTATTCATCTCTAATTCTAACTTATTTCTTTCGTAAATATTGGTTTAAAACATTTAACATTTATCATTTAAAATTTATCATTCTTTGTAGTCTTTCAGTTTGTCTTCAGGACGGAACACCGAAGTTTTTTTTATTTTTTCCTGAAGCTGCATAATGCCGTAAAGCAATGCTTCCGGTCTCGGCGGACATCCGGGCACATATACATCAACAGGAATAATATGATCAGCGCCTTTAACAACAGAATATGAATTATAATAAAACGGACCTCCTGAGATTGCGCAGGCGCCCATTGCAATTACATATTTCGGATCAGCCATCTGATCGTAAAGTCTTTTCAAAACCGGAGCCATTTTGTTAACGATCGTTCCGGCAATAACAATAAGATCCGCCTGCCTTGGAGTAGCTCTTGCGACTTCCGTCCCGAATCTCGACCAGTCGTGCCTTGAAGCGCCGGTTGCCATCATTTCAATGGCGCAGCAGCTTGTTCCGAATGTAAGCGGCCAGAGAGAATTTGAACGCGCCCAGTTGATTATTCCGTCAATAGATGTAACGACAATATTCGCGTCCGGCGTACGTGTGACTGTTCCCGGGAAATCTTTTAATACTTTTGTATGATCCTGTTCTAATCCCATATAAGAGCTTTCTTTTTCCAGGCGTATATTAAGCCTGTTATAACTATTATCAGAAAAATTAAAATTTCAATGAATGCTGCCATTCCCATTTCTTTCATTACAACTGCCCACGGTACCATAAAAATTGTTTCCACATCGAATATAAGGAATAAGATTGCGAACAGATAATATCCGACTTTAAACTGTACCCACGAAACACCTTCTGTCGGAATTCCGCATTCGTAAGTTTCTTCTTTAACGGCATTCTTGGATGAAGGGGCGAGAATAGTTGATATAATTATACCTCCGCCGACCATTGCAAGTCCGACGAGGAAAAATAATATTAATCCCTCGGAGCTCATAATCTGTATGTAGTTTGATTGTGTGAAAGGTGAGTATGAAAACTTATGTATTTAAGTGTAAGCATGTGAAAGTTTAACATAAATTAATCTGTGTAAAAGTATATAAAGTCATTTTAATAAAAAAGGGAATTTGTTCTGCACAAAGTTAGCCCGGAACTTTCTCTCAAATCACTTTTGATAATTTCTTATGATCTTTCTGATACTCTTTTTAATTAACTGTATCAATCTTCGGATGTTCATTTGCCCGACTGTTAAGCGCAAAAAGAATTATGACCATCGCTAAACGCTTTGCCTGTACGGCTTTGCGAGTTTCAATAAACTGAAAACTCTTCATTGGACCTAATGTATATTCTGATTTTCCCTGATATTCTTTTAGTAAATAAATTTTCATTTAACTTCAGAATATTTAAAGTTCAAAGAAACAATTGTAATTATATTTAATTACGCTATATATTTTAGAAACTCAGTTATTTATTCATTCTAAAATATTCACAAAGCCGATTAACATTCTGGATTCCCGCCCGCCTTGCCGCGAGGCAGGCATTCGCGGGAATGACATTTAGGTAATAATGACTTTTTAGACAGCCCCGGTTCAGGAGGGGCTTCCGCCGTTGTTGGTAATTAAATTTCCTGAAAGCTTACATTCAATTACAAACTTTTTGGTCAACACAACAAAAGCTTCAGGTAAGTCATCACAACAGAGCATAGTATAAACCTGATAGTTATGAAGTTAGAAATTAATTTAGTCCGATTTTTGAATATCTAATACGATTGCGATGATAAAAAACTATTTCTTCTTTACAGCTACTGTTCTAAATTGGAAACACATTCTGAAACCTGATAAATACAAAATATTATTATCAAAAGTTTTAAATTCTTAGTGGGTAAAAGTCGTGTAAGAATATGTGCATTTGTATAATGCCGTATAATGCTTCAAGTGGAAAAGGAATTTCTAAATAATTATTTTAATAAATTTAAAATAAAAGATTCCATCATGTCAGAGAAAAAACGCTACACCTCAGATCAGAAAATTATTATAATCAGTGAACTTCTTGAGAATAATACACCAAATCAGAAAGGTGGCAGGAAAGTTTAAAGTACATATGAACGATATTTATTACTGGAAGAAAAAGATCTTTGAGAATGCTGCATCTATTTTTGAAACAAAATCAGGATCCGTCAATTCTGCCATAGAAAAAAAGTGAATAGTTAGAGAAAAAAAGTGAATAGTTAGAGAAAAAAAGTGAACAGGTCAAGAAAAAAAGTGAACAGGTCAAGAAAAAAAGTGAACAAGGCAAGAAAAAAGGTGAGCAGGTCAAGAAAAAAAGTGAGCTAGTCAAGAAAAGAAGTGAGCAAGGTAAGAAAAAAAGTGAACAGGTCAAGAAAAAAAGTGAGCTAGTCAAGAAAAAAAGTGAGCTAGTCAAGAAAAGAAGTGAGCAAGGCAAGAAAAAAAGTGAACACGTCAAGAAAAAAAGTGAACACGTCAAGAAAAAAAGTGAGCAAGGCAAGAAAAAAAATGAACACGTCAAGAAAAAAAGTGAACACGTCAAGAAAAAAAGTGAACAGTTCAGGAAAAAAAGTGAGCAAGGCAAGAAAAAAAGTGAACAGGTCAAGAAAAAAAGTGAGCAAGGCAAGAAAAAAAGTGAACAGGTCAAGAAAAAAAGTGAGCAGGTCAGGAAAAAATGTGAAAAGGGAGTTAAATCAAGTGATCCGGGTTGGGTAAGGGTGCTTGCGCTTCCGGAAAAGTGTGTAAATTATTATAAATTAAACTCTTTGTGCGCTTTTTCCCATAATATCATCATCCCGGAAAGACGGGAAGTCAGGGAATTGTAAAAATCGGTAGATTCGTTTTGGATTATCAAACTTATACTATCCAAAAAACTGTTAAACGGAATAAAAATAAGAAAGGATTATACAAACCAGATGAAAAATTTCTGATCTGTATAATCCTATAAAATTACTTTTATCCGAAAAACTTAGTTATTGTATTTTTCCAATACTTTGGACGGATCTTTTTCGAATTTCTTTTTGCAGGATTCACTGCAGAAATAATATTTTACCCCGTCATTTACAGAAGTGATATCGGAATTTGTTTCGCTCATTCCGCAAACAGGATCAATTACACCTGACTTAAGATATTTTGCCGGATTTTTTTTGAATGATTTCTCGCAACCCTCGCAGCAGAATTTTACTTTTGTGTCAAGATATGTAAACGCAACTCCGCTGCCTTCGATCTTCTCTCCGCTTACAGGACAATACTCTGCAGCAACAGAGGGATCGGATTGTTCGATAAAATTACTGTCTGATAAAACCGGATTTCCTTTAGAGAAAGCAGCATTGCTGATATTTAGAAGGCATATTGTTATAAGAATTGCGAGTAATGAAAAAGATTTCATGTAACTTTAGTTTCCTTTCGTAATTTAGTATTATTTTATTATCAGATTATCTGAATGTAAAATAGAACCGGATTTCCTTAATAAAAATTCAAAATCATTTATACTCAATAAATCCTTTATTAATAGAATTGATCTTCCTTTGTCTTTTAAAAACACCGATCCCGTTCCTGCTGCCTGCTTCATTTGTATTGCCTTCGACAGTATTTATAAATCCTCCGCTGACGCTTTCAACAATACCGGTATGACCGGTTCCTCCGCCGTAGCTCATTATGAATATCTGACCGGGTCTGACTTTAGAAGGATTATTGACAGCATCACTCGAAGTTATTCTCTTACCTTTGGTTCTGTTCCAGTGGTCTATCACGCCTGCAGTTTTTATCGCAGGGTTTGTAACTCCCAGTTGTTTCGCTGCTTTATCAAAACACCAGTAAACAAAAGCCATGCACCAGAAATATCCCGGATCCAGCCCGACGCTTGCAAGATATTCATCAACTTCGGGACCGCTGTTGCTGCCGATGGGATCTTCGAGGACTCCCGTCTGGCTTTTTGCTTTTTTAACGACTCCTGAAAGCAGATCATTATCTGTTTCGTTTATTACAGGTACTGTATTTTCGCCGAATAAAACAGCCCAGGTGATCGGTCCAATTTTCCCGTCAACAATAAGAGCGTTTCCGTTTTCATCAAGGCTTCTTGCCTGAAATAATTTTACGGCATTGAAAGTTTTATTCCCGAAATCACCGTCGACATCTAACGGACCGCATCCTGCATCGTTAAGTTTCTCCTGAACCGCTTTGATGACTTTTTTATCCTTTTCTCCTTTTTTTATAACTCTGTTTGGATAATTCATAATGGTATAATTTAGATTATGAAATTTACTAAAATAAATTAAGCTAATTCTTTCTGAATTTCAACAGGGACATAAAAAAAGCCGGCAGGAAATTTACCTGCCGGCTGAGAAAACAAATATATGTTTAAAAAATTAAATTCTAAACTTCAGTGATGCACCCAGTTTAAGTGATAAAATAGTATTCTTTGTACCCGGAGCATCGAATGTATCGGACAAAGGAATATTTACCATAAAATCAGTACCTATAGCCATATCAGGAGAAACTCTGATATTGTAACCAGTCCCGAGTGTAATTCCAAATACTGTTGATTTGAAAGCAGGAGTAAGCGGTGTTACTTGTGGAGTTTGACCTGTTGTAGAAATTGTTCTTTCTCCGCTTCCCGCTAATTTAATTCCGACCGAAGGTCCGGCTGTCATGAAAAATCCGCTGAAATTTGCCTGGAACATCGGTTCTATTGTAGCATATGATAAAGTATAATCAAAATCCGTAGTTGTATTATTTGTCGTAGTTGAATTTGAAATATTCTTCATATCAAATGCATTCACATTAACCATTATTCCAATTGTCCTGTTGAACAAAATATCAAGTTGTCCGCCTGCGCCTATGCCAATTCCATTATATGATACAGTTAGATTTTTCTGATTAAAAGTATTGTAATTTCCTGTAACTCTTGGTCCGAGCATTATGCGTTGCGCAAAAACATTACCTGTAAAAAGTGTGAAGATGGTAATTATTAAAGCAGCTTTTAGAATTTTCATTTTTGTTTTTTTCTTTAAGTTAATAAATAATTGAAGTAAAAAATCTTTATACTGACTATGGAACAGTGAAATTTGCTGTTGAAGTATATGCACTGCCGTCGCTTACAATATTTCCCGTGAAAACAAAATTCCAGGCCTGACCGGTTGTGATTCCCTGATATTCATACCAAGTGTAAGAACTGTCTTTGCTGAATACATATGCAGTGTTCGTATTTGTAATAGTATCAGCATACGGCTGTGCAGGTAAATTTGCAATTATTCTTGATACTTTTACATCAACGCTTGGTTTAAAATAGAAATTGTAATTTGCTCCGTTTGCCTGACCTTGCATTGTGAAAGTAACCGTACCACCTCCGCCGCCTCCAGGTCCGATACCGCCGTTTCCACCGGTCGAATCACTTCCGCAGCCCGAATAAATAGTCAAAACAAATAAAAAGAAGAGTATTGATAAGTATTTCATGTTTGCTCCTTTCACATTAATTTTTGTAAATTTATAAAAAGACATTTTCATTTTCAATTCAGTTTTTAATTTTTTGGTTAAATTTATTTTTAAGAAATAAAATAAGTATAATATGCCGTTATGTCAAAGAAAAGTTTTCCTGTTTTTAGAAATAATATTATTTGAAAATTTCTTAACCGGCGGATAATTTGTTAAAACCTGCATTGAAATGAATTTTCTTTTCAAGGGATTTAGAATATAAAAGATGAAATTTATTTCCCGCATACGTCCAAAAGATTCAATATGTTTTACACAAAATTTGATCAGCCGCTTACTTTAAAAGAGCTTTTCACGAATTAGAGTTAAATACCATAAAATTAAACGCAGAGACGCCGAGACACAGAGGAAATTTACATTGAAAACGAAAATCTCTGTGACTCTACTTCTCTGCGTTTAAAAATGTTCAGATGTTTTTATACATTCTTTTAATAGATCTGACGGCAATGCTTATTTTCACAAATTTAATGAATTCATTCATTTAATCTGTAGTCTTTAATGATTATATTTATATAATGAGTACTGTAAATAATAATCCGGATTCGCATTTTCCTGAAGATCCTTCGTCAGTTAATATCAGCGACAGACGATCTTTTATAAAAGATCTTTATTTCAGAAATAAGAGGGAAACGGATCTGGTATTATTTATAATGCTGCTTTTGTTAACATTATTTACAGTTTCATTCTCCGTTTATATTGTAATAGTTAAATATTTCTTATAATTGCCCTTAAAATATTTCATAAAAAATACCGGTTTAGTAATTGCCAAAGGTTCGGAATCTATAGATTTTCTGAACAGGATGTCAACAAATGACCTCAGAAAATTCGGTAAAGATGAATTCCGGAAAACAGTTCTGACTACTGACAAAGGAAGAATAATTGATCTGATAAATGTTGTCAGTTCAGGCAATGATGTAATGATATTCACTTCAGAAGGCTTTGAGGATAAAGTCATATCGCATCTCGAAAAATACATTATAATGGATGATGTTTCTCTTCAAAAGTCTGATAAAAATTTCCGTATGATTTCTTTGTTTACCGAAGAACCTGACAAATTATCACGAGAACTTTTTCAGAGTGAATTAACAAAAGGCAAAGTGACTGCACTGAATAACGAAGATTATTTATTTTCCGATGATTTTATGGTTAGATCATTGAATCTTTTATGCAGTTCAGAAAATCTTGATAAATACAGTTCAATATTAAAAGAAAATCATATAATGAGTCCTTCCGGATATAATTATTTCCGAATAGAAGCGGGAATACCTGAAGGAGCCAATGAGTTTAACGAGAACATAAATCCCGTTGAATGCGGTCTTGAAAAATATATTTCGTTTAAGAAAGGCTGTTACATAGGACAGGAAGTCATAGCAAGACTTGATTCACAGAGTAAAATACCGAAGCAGATGGTAAAAATTATTCCTGATGGTCAGGTTTACAGAGAAGATAAAATTTTAGACGATCAGAATTCCGAATGCGGCTTTATTTCCAGCGTTGCTGAATTGAATAATAAATTTCTTTCTCTCGGATTCATAAGAAGCACGAATCTCGATTTTGAAAAACCATATACTGCGGAAAATAAAAACGGAAAAATAAAACTAAACATTTCAAAAATAAATTAATCATTTTTATGAAAAAGATTAAGGATTTACTTGGTAAAGAAAATGAATCTTTACTCACTTATAAAGCAAAAGGCATTCCAAAAAATATGCTGCATCTTCCGGGAAGTGATTTTATTGACAGGGTCTGGAAAGATTCTGACAGGACTCCTAATGTACTGAGAAACATGCAGACGATCTATAACACAGGGAGATTATCTAAAACCGGTTATGTATCAATTCTGCCTGTTGACCAGGGAATCGAGCATTCAGCCGGAGCGTCATTTGCTCCGAATCCCGCATATTTCGATCCGGAAAATATTGTAAAGCTTGCGATAGAAGGCGGATGCAATGCAGTAGCTTCAACTCTCGGAGTGTTGGGCTCAGTTTCAAGAAAATACGCACACAAGATTCCGTTCATTCTTAAAATAAATCATAATGAGTTTCTCTCTTACCCCAATAAATATGATCAGATCATGTTCGCGGGAATTGATCAGGCGTTTGACATGGGAGCGGTTGCAGTCGGAGCTACAATTTATTTCGGTTCGGATGAATCAGGTAGACAGCTTCAGGAAGTCTCTGAAGCATTTGAATACGCTCACGAACTCGGTCTGGTAACAATACTCTGGTGTTATCTGAGAAATCCGGCTTTCAATGTGAAAGGGGACAGGGACTATCATGTATCCGCAGATCTGACAGGACAGGCGAATCATCTCGGAGTTACGATCGAAGCAGACATTATAAAGCAGAAGCTTCCTGAGAATAACGGCGGATACAACGCACTGAAATTCGGCAAGACACATAAAAACGTATACGATAAACTTACAACTGATAATCCCATAGAACTTACGCGGTATCAGGTGGCTAACTGTTACATGGGCAGGGCAGGACTCATAAATTCCGGCGGAGCGTCAACGGGAAAGAGCGAGTCTGATATTCAGGAAGCGGTAAAGACGGCAGTTATAAACAAGAGAGCCGGCGGTATGGGTCTGATTTCGGGAAGGAAAGCTTTTCAGAAGCCGATGAAGGAAGGTGTTGAACTTCTGAATCTCATTCAGGATGTATATCTGGACAGTGAAATTACAATTGCATAAATATATATTAATTAAATTCAAAAAAATAAATGTACAAACCTAAAAAGAAAGTAGTTGCAAAACACAGAAAGAAAGCTAAATTAAAAAAAGCAAAGATCAAAGCTTCTCTGGCAAACAAGAAAGAAACTAAACCGAACGAATAAATAATTTCCGGTTATAATTTAATTATCAAAACAGCCGGGAATTAAGTTCAGGAAAGAGAATGAAGAAATTCCTATTAGTATTTTTCTTAACTTTCACTGCGGCTTTTACTCCGATTGCCGCTAAAGTGGCGGTAAAAGCAATCTCGCCGCTTTCATTAGCGTTTATCAGATTCGGCGTTGCAACACTGCTGCTGCTTCTTGTCTTCAGGATTAAAAAAAGCAGTTTCAGAATTGACAGAAAGGATTACAGGACATTTCTGTTTCTCGGTTTTTTGGTTATCCCTTTAAATCAGTTCTGCTTTTTAGAAGGAGTAAATTTATCTGCAGCATCACATTCAGGGATTATGTATGCATGTACTCCTCTTTTAATTTATCTTTTATCTGTAAAATTAAAGAATGAGATTTTCAGTCTGAGGAAACTCCTGACCATATCTCTGACAATAGTGGGAATTGCCGTGATCTTTTATGAGAATGTAACTGCTGTCAATACAGCCGGAACGGGGATGCTTGCAGGAGATGTCCTCTTGTTTTTTGCAGTTGCATCCTGGGCGGTTTATCTCGCCTTCAGTAATTCGATGGTAGCAAAATACGGAGCTTTAAAGACACAGACGATTTCATTTCTGATCGGAATAATAATGTTTATTCCTGTCTTTCTGTTTGACGTGAAAAATCTTTCATTTGAAAGCGTTGACGGTTATGTGATCCTGTCATATCTGCACCTGACGCTGTTAGTTGCTTTCGGAAGTTATTTTCTTTACAGCTATTCCACAAAGATAATAAAGACAAGCACTCTTACCACTCTTACAAATATGTCTCCTGTAATTACAATTCTGTTTTCTTGGTTATTATTAAAAGAAAATTTATCTTATTTTTTTATCATAGGGGCGGCAATAACCATGGCAGGAGTATTTTTTACTCAGAGAATAAAAGACGAACCAACCGGAAAAACCGGAAAAGAAAACTTAAGACTAAATGAAACCTGAGAATTCCATTCCAGCGGAATCAGTATCTGCAAAAAAAATAAAAGTAGCCCAGCAGTCAATGTATGCCGCTGTTTTAATTACGGTTATAAAGATACTCGCGTCATATTTCAGCAGAAGTCTCGGAGTTTTGTCCGAGGTATTCAATTCGGGAATAGATATTTTTGTCTGTCTGGTAACTATCCTTTCAATCAAATATTCTTCAAGACCTCCTGACAAAGATCATAATTACGGACACGAAAAAATCGAAAATTTTTCGGCATTGTTTCAGGTACTGGTTCTTTTCATCACTTCTTCATACATAATTTATGAAGCGATAAACAGACTGTTCATAAACAAGAATTACGAAGTAAAGGTAAGCGTATGGATTATTCTTGCTCTTTTGATTTCTATGGCGATCGATCTGTACAGAGCCAGAGCTCTGAGAAAAATTGCCGCAGAAACGAAGTCAAGCGCTCTTGAAGCTGATGCGCTGCATTTTTCGGTAGATATTATAAGTTCTTCCGTAGTAATCACCGGACTTATATTTACGGCTACAGGAATCAGTAAAATAGCGGATACAATTGCGGCACTGATAGTTACGGTAATTATCATTTATCTCGGCTACAAGCTTTCAAGGAAATCAATAGATACACTGATGGACAGGGTTCCTGAAGGATTGTATGAAAAGATAAAATATGAAACACTGCTTATAAAAGGAGTTGAAGATATTAAAAGCTGCAGGCTGAGAAGCTCCGGTCCGAGAATGTATGTCGATATGGTTATTCTGATCAGCAGACTTGTTCCGTTTTCGAAAGCTCATGATATTATGGACAATGTGGAGAGGAAAATCAATGAGATTATTCCGGAAGCGGACATTGTGATACATTCTGAACCGGTAGAAACTAAAACGGAAACCATTAATGACAAGATAAGGATGATAGTGAATGATTTCGGACTCAAGTGTCATGATATTTTTTCACACAGGATCTCAAATGAAATTTATTCCGAACTGCATATTGAAATTGATTCAACCAATGATCTTATCAAAGCACATGACCTGATAACCGAAATTGAAGACAGGATAAAGAAAGAGATAGATGTTATCTCGCATCTGAAAATACACATAGACGAACCGAGTGAAATACTTTTTGATACTAAAGACATAACGGAAGATTCCAATGAGATAGTAAGAAATGTTAACAGCATTCTTTCTGAAAATGAAAATGTAATTTCGGGAAGCGATATACAGGTGATCAGTACGAACGGAAAAATGAGAATATCGCTGACGTGCGTTTTTAATTACATAAATTCGCTTGATGAAGTCCATGACATGGTAACCGTGCTTGAAAGCAGGATATATCTTGAACTGAAAAAGAAATACCCGAAGCTTACAAATGTGATTATTCACGCGGAGCCGTCGGTAAATTAAAAATTAATTTTACAGAATGAAAAAGATAAGAACCGGCCTGTTCGGATTAGGGCATCTCGGGAAAACACATCTTAAACTAATAAAAGAACTTTGCAACGAAAGAGATGATGCCGAACTGACAGGAGTATTTGATACAGATACTGAAAAGAACAACAGCATTTCAGCAGAAAACAATCTGGAAATAAATAATTCAGCCGAAGAGCTTATATCAAAAATAAATGCAGCGATCATAGTAACGCCTACTTCTTCTCACTTTGACATTGCAATGAAGTGTATTGAGAATAAAGTAAATACTTTCATCGAAAAACCTGTGACGGAAACGACGGAACAGGCGGAAAAACTTGTTTCGGCTTCTTCCGGAAAAAATTTAAAAATACAGATCGGACACATTGAAAGATTTAATCCTGCAATACTCGCTCTTGATAATTACAGGATTGCGCCGATGTTCATTGAGACTCACAGATTATCGCAGTTCAATCCCCGCGGGACGGATGTTTCGGTTATTCAGGATCTTATGATACACGACATTGATATTATACTTAATCTTGTAAAATCCAAAGTTAAAAAAATCGATGCGAGCGGAGTAGCCATAATCACTGATAAGATTGACATTGCAAATGCCCGTATCCAGTTTGAAAACGGCTGCGTTGCAAATATTACCGCGTCAAGAATCTCGATGAATAAAATGAGAAAGATGAGACTTTTCCAGATGTATGCTTATATATCAATAGATTTTCTGAAGAACACATCAGAAGTATTCAGGCTTTCGGACGGAAAGTCACCGGGCGGCGGAGATGAAAAAGCAATTGCCCTTGCTGAATTCCCACAGGGAGATAATATTTTAAAACTGTTTTATGAAATGCCGCCTGTGAAGGAAGTGAATTCAATGAAGTATGAACAGAATAAATTCTTTGATTCAATTGCGCTTGATGCAGAGCCGTTAGTTACGCTTGAAGACGGTTTGCAGGCGCTTGAAGTAGCAAATGAAATAATCAGTATAATAGAAAATCAGGGAAAGTGATTATTCCAAACGATAATTATTGCTGCTTTATCAGGAAGTATTGTAAAAAATTAATTTAAATTATTATGTATAAAATCGCTCACATTTCGGACCTGCACATCAGTATTAAAGATGCTAATGAACACGGCAGGAAATTTGTATCTCTGCTGAAAAACATTCAACAGCAGAAATGCGATCATGTGATTATAACAGGCGACCTTGTGGAAAACTCTTTTATGACCGATATGCAGTATGTCAGGGAAATACTTTCGCATTTCAGACTTCTTGATAGTGATAAACTCAGCATTGTTCCGGGAAATCACGATATATTCGGAGGATCGGACAACGGACAGCCGGGTTATTATTTCCCTTATTTCTGCAAGAACACTGATTATGATAAAAACCTGGGAATGTTTACTGATACATTTAAAGAAACATTTCCTGAAACTGATTCCTATCCTTACCTTAAGATCATTGATAATTTTGCGATCATTGCTGTGAACTCTGTTGATAAATGGTCAGCAGAGAAAAATCCTGAAGGATCTAACGGGAAGGTAAGTAAAAATGATCTGAAAAAAATAACCGGTATTCTGAATTCCGATCAGGTCAGGGATAAATACAAACTTGTTATTATCCATCATCATTTTTACAAAGAAGAAATCAGAGATGACCTTCCGGTACACTCTCTGTGGCTGAAGACGATAAGCCGGAAAATGAAACTCCGGAACAGAAAAAAACTTCTGAAGTATTTCAAAAAGCATAAAGTAAACCTCATTCTTCACGGGCATACTCATGTCAGCGAGATATATAACAGAAACGGAATATCAATAGTAAACAGTTCGGCAGGCATAATGCCTCTATCTGAAGACCAGACAAAAAAATATAATGTGATTTACATTCCGGGTCAGGATGATACTGATAAAAACCTAAAGGTTGAGACCATAACGCTTAAATGAGATTGGATCCGGATAATATAATCCTTAAAAAGATCGGAAAAGCAGCGGATGAAAGCGGTTTCAGAATCTATGTAGTAGGCGGATATGTAAGAGACCTCATCCTCGGAATAAGGGATAATGACATAGACATTATGGTGCTCGGGGACGGAATTAAATTCGCTGAACTCATATCTGAAAAGTTTAACAGACCGCTTGATGCGGTATATAAAAATTTCGCAACAGCGCTTTTAAATACAGACGGTTATAAAATAGAATTTGCCTCGGCAAGAAAGGAAAGCTACAGCAGAAATTCAAGGAAACCTGAAGTGGAAAGCGCAGGACTTATTGAAGATCTCTCAAGAAGGGATTTTACGATTAATGCAATAGCCCTTGGTCTTAATGAAGACAATTACGGAATGCTGACGGATAATTTTAACGGATACAGAGACATTCAGGATAAAATCATCAGGACGCCTCTTGATCCGCTTAAGACTTTTGAAGATGATCCTTTAAGAATTATGCGCGCAGTAAGGTTTGCTGCTAAGTTAAATTTCACAATAGATGAAAACGCATTCGATGCGATAAAAAAGATGAAGAACAGACTGACTGAGGACAAAGTAGTCTCGCAGGAAAGGATTACCAATGAGTTTCTTCAGATACTCATGACGGACAAACCTTCCGCAGGTCTTGATCTGCTTTTCAGATCCGGAGTCATGGATGTCATATTTCCCGAGATATCGGCTTTAGCCGGAGTCGAGCAAAGAAAAGAATATCATCATAAGGATGTATTTTATCACACACTCATAGTTGTGGACAATATTTCAATGAAGACAGAAAATCTCTGGCTCAGATTTGCAGCGCTGGTGCATGATATTGCAAAGCCGCTTACAAAAAAATTCATTGACGGAACCGGATGGACATTCCACGGACATGAAGAACTGGGAGCAAGGATGATGAAGAAAATCTTTATCAGGATGAAACTTCCGATGAACAGGCTTGAATACGTTGAAAAACTTGTAAGAATGCATTTAAGACCGATTCCTCTCGCTAAAGAAAATGTAACTGATTCAGCGTTCAGAAGGCTTGCTGCTGAAGCCGGAAACGAACTTGAGGATCTGCTGATGCTGTGCCGGGCTGATATCACGTCAAAGAATCCTGATAAAGTGAACAGATTTATGAATAACTACGCACTTGTGGAGAAAATGGTAATGGAAGTTCAGGCTAAAGATGAATTAAGGAATTTTCAGTCTCCCGTAAGAGGAAATGAAATCATGGAAATCTGCGGATTAAAAGAGGGAAGGGAAGTAGGGATAATAAAAAGTAAGATTGAGGAAGCTATACTTGAAGGTGAAATAAAAAATGATTATGAAGAAGCGAAAAAATATCTTCTTGACATAAAGGATGAAATGCTCTCATCTTTTGCAAAAAATAAAAGCAAACAAACTGCGAAAATAAAATCCTCCCGTTCTTAAAAATCTGATTTAAGCTCTAAATGTCCTTTATAACTTCCTTAAGAAGTTCCTGCACAGAACCCGCGATTTTTATGAGATCTTTATTGTCAATAGCTTTCATTGAAGCTAAAGGATCAACAGCCGCTACCACTGTCTCATCATTTTTATTTACATAAACAATAACATTGCAGGGAAGCATAAGCCCGATCTGCTCTTCAGACTGAAGCGATTTGAATGCAAATCCGGGATTGCACGCGCCAAGAATTCTGTAAGGTTTCATATCCTCGTCTAATTTTTTCTTCATAGTCTCCTTTACATCTATTTCAGTCAGAACGCCGAATCCTTTTTCTTTCAGAACTTCAGTGGCTTTTGTCACAGCTTCTTCAAATGTATATGGAACGGTTTTAGTAAAACCGTATTCTGTATTAGTCATAATAATAATTTTACTTGTTTAAAATTAATTCATATAAAATTCAAATATAATTCAAAAAAATCCCATAAAAAAACCCCGGAAAAAAATGTTATTCCGGGGTGAGTTCACTCCGTCCAAAACTTTGAATATTGTTAACTAAACTAAAACTATATTTTAAATTAAAGGATTGTTTCTCTCAGATGACAGATTCACCAGGATCATACTCTGCAATACTCTTTCAAATTTTGAATACAAGGTAAGAGTATAAGAGTGATCTGTGAAAATTTGTGTCATCTGTGAGATAAAACCAAGGTTTGATTTTTAAATAAAACGTTGATTTAGATCCGGGGATAATTTTGAAATGACCGGAAATCTGTTTTAAATATGTATTCAAACTTAACTTTAACTAACCGGAAATTTTTTGGATAGTTGTAGGGAAAGTTAATAAGTCTGAATAAATTGTTATTTCTTTTCCGATAGTTTCTTTTCAAGTTCTTTTTCCATCCCGAGCTTTTTCGAGTTTTCATGGAAATTGTCTATGATCTTCTTAACGGTTGATTCAGTTTTGGAAAGGAAAGTATTCGGATGAACACCGATCCAGATTATAAAAACAAGTATCGGAATGAAAGATGCCACTTCTCTTCCGGAAAGGTCCTTAAGATTTGCATTTTTTTCATTTTCAACAGGACCAAGCATTACTCTCTGAAACATCCACAGCAGATAAACGGCAGCAAGTATCACGGCAGTTGTGGAAACGATTGCATAAGCATTGGTGCCGAGATTTGTTGAATAGAATGAACCCACTAAAATCAGAAACTCTCCTACAAATCCGTTCAGTCCCGGAAGTCCGATTGATGAAAGCACGACTATGATGAAAATTACTGAAAATACAGGCATGATTTTCATAATACCGCCGAATTCAGAAATAGCTTTTGTATGCCTTCTTTCATAAAGAACTCCTACGATCATAAACAGTGCACCTGTTGATAATCCGTGATTTATCATTTGTATCACGCTGCCCTGCATTGCAACATCCGTCAGGGCAAATGTACCGAGCACAATGAATCCAAGATGGCTGACTGATGAATAGGCGACTAATTTTTTCACGTCTTTCTGCACTATGGAAAGCAAAGCTCCGTAAACAATTCCGATTACAGCAAGTGTGGATATATAAGGAGTAAGCTTAATAAATGCAGACGGGAAAAGCGGCAGTGAAAATCTTATCAGACCGTAAGTACCCATCTTGAGGAGAACGGCAGCAAGTATAACACTTCCTGCAGTCGGAGCCTGAACGTGAGCATCCGGCAGCCAGGTATGAAAAGGGAACAGAGGCACTTTTATCAGAAAACTCAGAGTGAATAAAATAAATAATATGATCTGCTTGTCAGCGGGAATTCTGTATGCAATTTCAGTAAGCTGTGTAATATCAGTGGTAAACTGGCCTCCGGTGAACGGAAGACAGACGAACCCAAGCCATATAATTCCTATAAGCATCAGAAGACTTCCGAACATAGTGTAGAGGAAAAACTTTACCGTTGCATATATCCTGTCTTCAGAACCCCAGATCCCGATTATAAAATACATTGGTATCAGGATTATTTCCCAGAATATATAAAACAGGATCAGATCAAGCGAAGCAAAAACTCCGATCAATCCTGCATCAAGTAAAAGCAAAAGAAAGTAAAATCCCTTATGATTTTTTGTGACAGAACTCCACGAAGCAAGTATTGCCAGAGGAAACATAAAAGTAGACATCACAATAAGCAGCATTGAAATGCCGTCTATGCCAAGAAAATACTGAGTGTTTATTGCCTGTATCCATTTGAACTTTTCTACAAACTGATAATCTCCAGACGCGGGATTAAATGCAAGGAAAAGGTAAACTGATATTGCAAACGGAACAAGCGAAACAATAAAAGCATATACTTTGGTCAGAGTTTCATTTTCTTTCCTGAAAAAAATCAACGGCAGAGATAATATGAAAGGAACAAAGATTAGAATTGATAGAATATTCGTCAAGTTGAAATAATTATGAATTTGAAAATGCTATGTTTTCTTTTTTGACAAATATAGTTATTGAAAATTTCATATTTAAGTCTTAAACAAAATAAGTTTAAAGTTTGAATCCATATCCGTCCAAAACGTTTAAT
>JAFDZQ010000119.1 GCA_018266895.1 Bacteroidota bacterium | reverse complement strand
CGGGCGATTTTTCTTTGGTTCTGGCGCTGTCCCAAAAGTATGAATAGAGTTAAATTGTAAATATTAAAAGCCGATTTACATTCTGGATTCCCGCATTCGCGGGAATGACATACAGGTATTTATGACTTTTGGACAACCTCAGAACAAATCTGAAATTCTTAATTAATTTTAAATTAAACGTTTTGACGGATGCGGATTTCTCTTCATTAATTTCTTATTAAATGAATTTTAAATTTTAATTTATTCACTTACATTAAAACCAAAAAAAATCATTATGAAAAATCTGCTCCTGATCTTTTTTATTTTTGCCGTGACAGGGATTTCTGCGGCGCAAAGTGTCAGATGGTCAACAATTTCCAGTTCATATTCAAAAGGTCCGGTCTCGCCTGAATATCAGTTTAATTATACAATTGACATCACTGAAAACGGAACAGGAAGACTTTATTACACTAAATCATCAAAGACAAATGAATTTGATTTTAACGTAAGCAAACAATGTTTAAAAAAGATTAGCAAAGCTCTTATGAAAAGCAAGGTTTTCATACTCAGACCTGAAGATCTATCTTCCGAAAATGAACTTATGGGCGGTCCTGAAAGAAGCATTACAATTACAAAATGGCAGGCGCCTGATCTGGATGCCAGACCCGAAGTCATTATTGTTCCATCTCAGGTAAAAGAAGTATATTCCAAAAACATTAACAAACTTTATAAAACTATCGAAAATTCGGTTCCGGCAGATGTCTGGAAAAAAGCCAAAGGAAATTAATTTTATGAAAAAAATAATTATTGTCGTATTGCTTTTAATTGTCAGCTGTGCCGCTAACGCACAGTATAAATGGACAAGCGTTTCTTATTATCACAATTCAGGCGCTGTCACTCCGGAGTTTCAGTACAATTATATTATACAAATAAACACTGAAGGCGCTTCAAAGCTTGAATATACAAAAAACGGAAAGACGAATACGTTTGAATTTAATGCAGGTAAAAAAGGTCTGAAAACACTTGACAATTCCCTTTCAAAAACAAAACTGCTGTCTGAAAAAATTGATACTGTATCCGACGAAAAAAACCTTATCGGCGGAAGTATAAGCAGCGCTACAATTTTTCTGATTAAACCCGAAGGATGGAAGAAGAGAAAATCACCTGTGATAATGATTCCCAACGCTAATAATTTTAAAAACTCAGCTGAAATAAGCGATATGTTTCAGACTATGGAAAAGCTGGTTCCGGACCATATCTGGAAAGAAGCAATGGAGCAGAATTAAATTCCGGCAAAACGCCGGGAAATAATTTTTTAGGTTAATTCAGTTTTTTGATCTGAGTGCCGTCTTTTGTATCAAGTATATCATAACCTTTCTCTCTTATACTATTCCTTATTTCATCTGCAGATTTAAAATCCTTATTTTTTTTCGCTTCTTTTCTTTTTTCAATAAGAATTTGTATATCTTCAGGAATAACTTCTTCATTAATGTCAGACCTCAGATTTTCAAGTCCGAGTCCGAAAACCCTGTCAAAGTCCAATGCCAGAAAATATTTTTCATCCTGATTCAGATCTTCGTCTTTCAGCATATCCCACAGCACAGACATTGCTTCGGGCATGTTCAGATCGTCATTTATCCTGTCAAGAAATCTGTTTTCAAAGTTCTTCATTCTTTCAGAAACCGGCAGAGTCTTTTCTGAAGGTGGATTTTTTCTTAAGTTTAATATTTTACCTGATAAATTATTATATCCGCTTTTTGCAGCATCGAGAGCTTCATAAGTGAATTTAAGCTTTTTTTTATAATGAGCCATCAGGAGGAAATATCTGTAATGCATCGGCGAATATCCTTTATCCATCAGTGTCTGAAGTGTAATAAACTTTCCTGATGATTTCGACATCTTCTCATTGCCCATATCCAGGAACTCACCGTGCAGCCAGTAATTGACAAATTTTTCTCCGTTGCATGCTTCCGACTGAGCTATTTCATTTGTATGATGAATAGGAATGTGATCTATTCCGCCGCAATGAATATCAAAATGATTTCCGAGCAATGCTTTGCTCATTGCCGAACACTCTATATGCCAGCCGGGAAATCCCCTGCCCCACGGAGAATCCCATTCCATCTGACGCTGCTCATTTTCGGGAGAGAATTTCCATAATGCAAAATCAGTAATGTTTCTTTTTTCCTGTGAAAATTCAATTCTCGAACCTTCCTTCAGTCCAGAAATATCAAGCTTTGCAAGTTTCCCGTAATCCGGAAATTTTGATGTGTCAAAATAAATTCCGTCACTTATCTGATATGTATAACCTTTTGCCTCAAGACATTTAATGAGATCTATCTGTTCCTGAATGAAATCAGTGGCTTTGCTGTAAACATCAGGCGGGAAAATATTCATTAAACTGATATCCCTTTTGAAAATCTCCGTATAGTAATCTGCAATTTCCCAGACTGATTTTCCGAGCTGCTTAGCGCTTTTCTCCATTTTATCTTCGCCCACATCCTGGTCTGAAACAAGATGACCCACATCAGTAATGTTCATTACATATCTGACATTATAATCATTGTATTTTAAAACCCTGAAAAGTATATCTTCAAAAAAGAAAGTTCTCAGATTTCCGATATGCTGAAAATTATAAACTGTAGGTCCGCAGCTGTACATAAGGACATTCTTTCCGTCAATGGGAATGAAGTCTTCTTTTGATCTGGTTAATGTATTGAAAAGTTTAAGCATATTTTTTCAGTGACTGCTTTTACCCTTTGGTTTCGCATTCCATAAAACAAGCATAAGAATTGCTCCTATTCCTGCAAATCCTATCATGCTCGGACTCCAGTATTCCCATCCGAAATTATCAAGTATCCATCCGACTCCTATTCCAACAGCAGCTCCGCCGAGATACTGCATTCCGTCAAACATTCCGGTTGCAGTAGCCGCCGCTCGCTGACCTCCGAAATCCATTGAAGCTGTTCCCGACAGCATTGAATGAACCATGCTAATCGCAAGTGAATTTGTAATAAAAGCTACGATTACAAATGTAACATCTTTTGCAAACCACACAACAAGCAGCGAAGATATGATCAGAATATATCCTATAAAAGCAACCGGCGTTCTTCTTGACTGAAAAACCCAGTCTGACATAAACCCGGCTAAAAAAGCGCCTGTTATCCCTGCAAGCACTACGCCTAATGCGCCTTTCTGAAAAACAGGTGAATCAAGTGCCAGTTTCTGATATTCCTGCATATATCTCGGAAACCATTGTTCAAATCCGTGTCTCACAAATCCTGTACAGAACTCGGCAATCGCTATGGTTATTGCTATGGGGTTTGATATTACTTTTTTGAAAACGTATTTGAAATTGATTTTTTCCGTATCTCCGCTCGTGGCATCTTTAGTATCAAGATAACCCATACCGGCAGATTCAGGTGTGTCTTTTACATTTATAAAAGTAAGAAATGACATAACTGCAACTATCATTGAGGGAATAAAGAATACCCATTGCCACGGAAGAACAGTTACTGCATAACCGCCGATCACAAATATCAGCGCTCTTCCGCTCTGAATCATTGATCCGAATATTGCTGAAAAAACTCCTCTTTCACTTACCTGAAACCAGCCTGCGTTTACTTTTATCAGAGACAAAGCGCTGTATGACTGAAAATAGGAATTCAATGCCCAGACACTTGCAAAATAAGTCAACAGTACAGTTCCTGTTCCGAGAAAACCAAGATATGCCCCGAGTCCGAAAAAAAAGTTGAACACCACGGTTCCGATTGAGCCGATCAGCATCGCTTTTTTCCCTCCGATTCTGTCAACTATCGGTCCGTTAAATATTGCAGATATGCCGTAGATCGTCAGCGCAGCAGTGATTATAGTGCCTATCTGCGTTTTATCCCAGCCGTAGTTATCAGACAGAGATTTATTTGCAAAAGAAAGATTGTATCTTCCCATATACATTGCAGCATAAGTGAATCCGAGTGTCAGCCAGTTTATTGCCCTTCTGCTTCTGAATTCTTTTGAATATACCGGTCGCTCGCTTCTTTTGATCATAAAGATGATTTAATTGGCAGGATTAATTAATGCAAACATAAAATTATTATTGAACAGATAAAACTTATAAATACAAATTCCGGATCTTAAAAGGAAAATTTAACAATTACTTAACATTTGGCTGAAGTCTAAGTTAACTGATCTAAAGCTCTCCGATATCCTCAAACCACAGTTCCGGATTTTTTTCTATGAAATCCTTCATAAGATTCTTGCATTCTTCCAGATTCATATTAATGACTTCAATTCCGTGAGATTCCATGAATTCCCTTGCCCCGCTGAAAGTTTCATCTTCTCCTGCGATTACTTTTTTGATTCCGAATTGTACGCTTGCTCCGGCACAAAGGTAACAGGGCATAAGCGTGGAATAAAGCACAGTATCGCTGTAAATTCCTATTCTGCCGGCATTACGCAGACAGTCAATTTCCGCATGAATCACGGGATCATTTTCCTGCACTCTTTTATTGTGTCCCCGTCCGATGATCTTACCGTCACGGACCAATACCGATCCGATTGGAATTCCGCCTTCCGATAAACCTGTTTTTGCTTCATCAATAGCGGCAGACATGAATTTATCCATTTTCAATTAATATTTTTTAAGTAAACTGTTCAATGATTTTAATGTGTTCAGGAAACATTTTAACCAGTTCATCCCTGTCACCCATTTCAAAATCATCAAAATGAAATCCCGGAGAAACTGTACATCCTGCAAGACAAAATGAATCACTGTCCGTCAGACCAGCGGCAAACCATTCGCCTGCTTTCATAAGGATCTGAGGACTTTGTCCTTCATCATATTTGATCCCCAGCTTTTTCTCTGTGAGATTTCCGGAAATATCAATGATTCTGAAAATCATTCCTGTTCCGTCATAAAAATGAAATATCTCATCAGACTTTAGCTTATGAAATTTCGAAACCTGATCTCCTTCAAGAAGATAGAATATGGCAGTAGAAAAATTCCTGTCACCTGAATATCCCGGAGGTAAATTCTTCACTGAACATAATTCTCCGCTGCGGTAAGTTTCCCTGAAATAACCTCCTTCGGGATGAGGGATTAGCTGTAGTTTCTTTATCCATATATCTGCTGATTTTTTCATTTTATTGTTTCAATAATACACAGCTATCCAGATACAGGCAGGAACAGAACTTGTCTTTTCCACTCTGTGTCTCGTGTTTTTTGGAATTGTCAGATGATCTCCGGGATTCAGTTCACTGATCGAACCCTCTTCAAACGAGATTTCTGATTTTCCCTGAATAAGCATTACCCATTCATCTCTTTCATCTTCAAGCCACTGACCCTCAGGAGTATGCTGTCCGCTGGAAATGATCCTTTCAATAACAATTTTTTCGTTTGATATAACAGGCTGAAATAACTCGAAGTCACGAGGAAGATCTTCTGGAAGTTTTAAGAAATTTTCTTTCATATAATAAAAATCCGGCATCTGACATACTTATCTGCCGAATGCCGGAATATAAATTAACTTTTGCCAGCAACTGCTGCTGCTTTTGAATCTTTTCTTTCCTGCACATGCTTTGGCACTGTCCCGAAAATATAATCCCACAATGGATTACTTACTCCGTATGCCGTACTGTCATCTGAATAGTGATGTTTCAGGTGATAATTTTTCAGAAATTTTCCGAATTTTCCTTCCATTTTAAAATGATGCGTAGCATAATGAATTGAATCATAAGCCATATAACCAAGTACGAAACCGGAAAAAATATTCAGATAATAAATTCCGAAAGTTAATTTAAAAAGAAAGAAAAAAAGAGTTGCAAGCGGAATACTGACAAGCAAAGGCATTACAAGTCTCGTGGCATCCCTTGGATAATCATGATGAATTCCGTGAACAAGAAAATGAATTCTTTTTCCGGTTTCGGATTTCGGATGATAATGAAATGCCCATCTGTGTATAACATATTCCATCAGAGTCCAGAGCAATATTCCTGAAACAAAACAAACAATCCCTGTAAATAAACCTGTTTCCTTTATTCCGAAATATGAAGTTAATATCATAACCGGAATAAACACAAGTAATGGAGTCGCTGGATGTATGTGTGAAAAATATTCAAGAAAAGGATTCTTGAATAATCTGATTGTTTCATTCCTGTTTGAAATAAACTTTGCCATGATTTTTTTATGTTATAAAATTTACTGACCCGTTTTTCATAAAAATGCAAGCACGGATTTTATCTGCCTGCTTTCAGCAGGTCTCTGATCTCTTTCAGCAGTTCCTGATCAGGCGTGGGAGGAGTCGGAGCAGCTTCTTTTTTCTCTTTGAACCTGTTCATGGTTTTAATTATCATAAATAGTACAAAAGCTATGATCACAAAATTAATAATTGCCTGTATGAATTTGCCGTATGTAAATTTCGCATTTCCCACATTTAATGACAGACCGGAAAAATCCAATCCTCCGAGAATTATTCCGATCAATGGTGTAATGAGATCACTTACAACTGAGCTTACAATCGCTCCGAAAGCTGCACCGATTATAACACCTATCGCCAGATCTAAAGCGCTGCCCTGTGAAAGAAATTCCCTGAATTCTTTTATCATGATTATTTTATATTAAATTAGAAACTTATCTTGTATAAAAATAATATTATTATTTAACTATAGAAAGTCAGCAAATTTATTTGCTAATCCGTATCTAAGTCCTTTAACTGATACTGTAACTGAATCAATTCCGGAATATTCCATTACGGCAATAAGTATTAATGTTCCGCTTAAAATTATTTCACTTCTTCCTTTCATATATTCGCCAATATTCAGAATCTCTCTGTCTGTCATAAACTTCAGCATGCTGAAAATGTTTTTTATCTCTGACAAATGCAGAATGTCCTTATGAATTATATTTTCGTCAAACTTATTCAGATTGTGCTTTATTGCTGAAAGTGTTGTTAGCGTTCCTGCTACTCCGATAAGCGATCTGCCTTTCAGATCTTCAGAAGAAATACTGTTTAATTCCTCCTTTATCATTTCGGATGCTTCTTTGATTTTTATCGTTGAATGGCTTTCTCTGAAATATTCTTCATATAATCTCACAGAACCTATGTTAATGCTTTTGTGATTAAACTCACCTTCTGATCTGTAGCTGATCTCAGTACTTCCTCCTCCGATATCAAGAACCGCATATTTTTCCGATGTCTCCATATCGTATACAGCGCCGAGATATCCGTAATATGCTTCTTCTTCACCTGATATAATAATAATATTTACTCCGGTTTCATTGCTTATAAAATCAATAAACTCAGTTCTGTTTTCCGCATCTCTTAATGCGCTTGTTCCGAATGCAAGGATTTTCCGTGATCCGTATTCCCGGGAAGAAATAATGTACTTTCTGAAAATTCCGGAAACAAGATTGAATTTTTCTTCCGGGATTTTTTTTGATTTGTAAAGGTCTTTACCGAGTCTTGGAATTTCCTGAGCTTCAAAAATTTTTACGGGAAAATTATTTTCAAGTGAGGCAATAAGCAGCAGGCATGTATTGGTTCCTAAGTCAATGACTGATACAATATTATTATCCGATCTTGACTGCATAAACTCCTATCCAGTCTGAATTAAGACGTATGTCTTCCACATTGTAATCGTTAAGGATCAGAAGTTCGAGAATTTCCTGATCTTCCGAACTCATAATTCCGGAAAGGAACAACTTCCCGCCGGGTCTGATCTTTTCGTTCAGGTGTTCAAAATTATCCGTAATAACGCTTCTGATAATATTCGCACAGATAACGTCAAAAGAATCTTCATCTATCGCAGAGATATCTTTATTGTGAAGTCTGACCTTGTCAGTAACTGAATTTATTTCAAAATATTCCTTAGCATTGCTGACGGCTACATCATCAATATCTATGGCAGTTGCATTTTTAACGCCGAGTTTAATTCCTGCAATTGTCAGTACACCCGTACCGCATCCGAAGTCGAGCATTTTTTCTTCGTCGCCTTTGAGATAGTCGCTCATAAGTTCGAGTACAAGCTGCGTGGTTTCATTGTGCCCTGTCCCGAACGACATTTTAGGATCGATCTCAATCAGAATTTTATTCTCCGTACCGGTAAGTTCGTTTTTTTTCCATGAAGGATAGATGATGATCTTATCGCCAATGTTTACAGGTTCAATGGTTTTTTCCCATTCGTCATTCCAGTTTTTATTTTCGAAAACTTCAGCGCTGAAATCTTTTTCGGTTATGATATTTTCTTTTATGAGTGATTCTTTCAGGGAATTAATCTTTCTTTTTTTATTTCCTTCAAAATAAATTTTCAGAAGCCCGGCTTCTTCCAGAATATTTTCGATTCCGTTTACATACAGGGCATTGTAAAGCTGATCATAATTTGCTTTGCTGAAGGAGATCCGTATTTCATAATACTTATCTTTCATAGATCACTCCTTTCGCTGAATCAAATGTGTTTTTCATCAGCATTGCAATTGTCATAGGTCCTACACCTCCGGGGACGGGCGTTATCATTCCGCATTTTTCAAAACAATCTTCAAAATCAACGTCACCTGTCATCCTGTATCCTGTTTTTGCATTACTGTCCTCTGTTCTGTTAATGCCGACATCAATTATCACGCATCCTTCCTTTATGAAATCTTTTTTTACAAACTGGGCTTTTCCTATGGCTGCAATGATGATATCTGCTGTTAAACAAACTTCTTTTATATCCTTTGTCCGGCTGTGGCAGACCGTTACAGTGGAATTAAATTCTTTTCTGAGCAGCAGATTTGCCACGGGTTTTCCGACGATATTGCTTCTTCCTATTACAACAGTATTCATACCGTCTGTCCGAATATTTTTTCTTTTCAGCAGTTCGGTGATCCCGTAAGGGGTGCAGGGAAGAAAACACTTCTCGCCTGTCATCATTTTACCTGTATTCAGAGGATGAAATCCGTCAACATCTTTTTTATGATCTATTGCTTCGATTATCTTACGTTCGTTTATGTGTGAAGGCAGCGGCAGCTGAACAAGGATGCCGTGGATTTTATCGTCCCGGTTGAATTTATCTATCAGTTTAAGCAATTCGATTTCCGAAACATTTTCCGGCAAACTTTCCGTGACAGAATAAAAGCCGAGTTCGCTGCATGCTCTGCCTTTGTTTCTCACATAAACTTTCGAAGCCGGATCCTCGCCCGCCAGTATGAATGCAAGACCGGGAGTAATGCCTTTTTCAGACTTAAGTATTTCAGTTGCTGATTTAATTTCGGATTTTATCTGCGAGGAAATTTCCTTTCCGTCTATTATTTTATCATTCAAGAAAATAAATTTTATTTATTTATCATACCGATAAATTCGTCAAAGAGATATTTGCTGTCATTTGGACCGGGTGAAGCTTCCGGATGATACTGCACAGACATTACCGGAAATTTTTTATGGCGAAGCCCTTCGTTTGTGTTGTCATAAAGATTTGTATGCGTGATCTTAACAGATTCTTTGTTCAGTGTTTTTTCATCCACTGCAAAGCCGTGATTCTGCGAAGTAATTTCTATGCTGTTCCTCAAATGATTCTTTACGGGATGATTGCCGCCGCGATGTCCGAATTTAAGCTTGTATGTCCTGGCTCCCAGTGCAAGCGCTATTATCTGATGCCCGAGACATATCCCGAAAACAGGTATATTTTTTCCGATCAGGTTCTTTGCATTATCAATTCCGTAATCAACAGCTTCAGGATCACCCGGACCATTTGAAAGAAAAATTCCGTCCGGTTTATAATCAAGAATTTCTCTATATTCAGATTCAGCATTAAAAATTTTCAGTTCGGTATCGTAATTTAATAACTCCCTTATGATGTTTTTTTTAATCCCGAAATCATATACCGCAATTCTATATTTTGATTTTTTACGCTTGCTGACGTTTTGCCCGGAACTTAATGTAAAATTCTTCTTCGCCGAAACAAATCTGACAAGATCAAGCCCGCTCATTTTCGGAGATGAGAGAACTTTTTCTGTCAGCATTTTATCCGGAAGGTCTTCCGCTGTAATCATTCCTCTCATTGCGCCTTCGCTTCTTATCATTTTTGTCAATGCTCTTGTATCAATTCCTGAGATCCCGATGACTTTATATTTTTTAAGATATTCATCAAGCGAAATCAGTCCTTCATGATTGCTCCAGTTTTCTTCATAGCTGCCGACAATCAGTCCTGATGCCTGTATCTTTTCGGATTCAGTATCGGTTTCATTTGTTCCATAATTGCCGATCAGCGGATAAGTCATTATTATTATCTGACCAAAATAGGAGGGGTCGGACAGAATCTCCTGATAGCCGGTAAGCGATGTATTAAAAACTACTTCACCGGCAGATGATCTGTCATATCCGAAAATATTTCCTTCAAAGATCTGACCGTTTTCTAAAACTAATTTTCCTTTTTTCAATAAAAAAATTCCGTTGTTTTATAAAATAATTCAGATCATGCCTGATTTTATCTGAGATATTTATCAAGAAAATTAAGCTTGGCTTCAAAAACCTTTATCTGATTTGAGACCTTGCTGAATCCGTGTCCTTCGTCTTCAAGAAGAATATATTCTACGGGTTTATTAAGTTCTTTAAGTTTATTCACTATCTGTTCAGATTCTGCTTCCACTACTCTCGGATCATGCTTGCCCTGTACAACCAGAAGCGGACATTTGATCCTGTCGACAAAATTGATAGGTGATCTTTCGAAGAGCATTTCTTTATCCTCAGATACGCCGCCGACAAGTTCATTTGTTCCTTCCTTCCAGTGTTCAGGCACTGAATCAAGAAATGTAAAAAGATTAGACGGACCAAAAATATCTACTGCGCATCTCCATATTTCCGGAGCTTTGGTTATGCATGTTAAACACATAAATCCTCCGAAGCTGCCGCCGACTACTGCGATCTTTTTCGAATCCACATACCCCGTTTTTTTAAGATAATCTACGCTGCCGAGTACATCCTGAAACTCTGCACCACCCCAGTCTTTATAAATTTTCTTCTGAAATGTTTTGCCGTAACCCGTGCTTCCCCTGAAATTAGGCGCGATGACAATATAGCCTGCATTTGACATGACCTGAACATATCTGCTGAAATTATGCATTTCCTGATGCTCCGGTCCGCCGTGCGGCCAGACTATAGCAGGATTTTTTCCGTCCTTTTTCAAACCGGCCGGAATGTAGAGAAGAGCATGTATCTTCAGCCCGTCAAAACTTTTATAGAATATGTCCTTTGGTTTTGTAAGACCCTTTTTGGAAACACCTCCGACAAATGCATCCGTTATCTGTTTCTTTGTATGATTTTTTATATTGTAAACAAAAATATCGTTGGGATTCTGAGGACCATCGCAGAGGAATACAAGTTTTTTATCGTCCTTTGTAAATTTTACTGAAGAATAATTCGCTTTCGGAAGTTTAAGACTGTGAACTTTACCTGTTTTAAGAACCTTAAGTTTAGGCGTGTTGCTTCCCAGCTTATTGATCGTCCATAAAAGAAGATTATGATCGTGTGAGAGCTTGTAACCCGTGACATCCCATTTTTCTTTGAGTATCCAGCGGGATTTTTTCTTTTTTATGTCATAGTATTTTATTCCCTTGAACTCTCTTCCTTCATCCGATACAAAATAAAATCCTTTGTTCTTCTTATCGAAAATACATCCTGCATTAAATACATTTTGCTTAATATCATGCTCAGTAATATTTTCCATAGTGTTATGCCTGGTATCGTATAGGAGTATGTCCGTATTGATATTTCCGTAAAACTTTGTGAATGTAATGTATCTTTCATCGCTGCTCCAGCCGTCCGGCTGCGTGGGATAATTGTCATCAAACTGCTTTACAGGTATGTTTTCATTTGTAATCAGATTTTTAATGTATGCGTCAAAATTATATTTCAGTCTTTTGTTGGTCGAGAAAAGGAATTTGTTTCCTTTTTTGTTGAAACAATGATAATAACACTGAGAATCTTCGAAACCTTCAGTCAGGCATGAAATATTATCCCCGTCTTCCGACATTTTATAGATCTGAAGATTTTCATTTCCGTTAAGATCACTTAGGAAAATTATATCCTTTGTTTTAGGCGAATGAGTAATTTGTTTTACCGCCTGATTCCAAGTTGATATCTGATGAGGCCAGCCGCCTTCCGAAGGCACTGACCAAATCTGCGGTGAACCGGATGTGTTTGTTATAAAGAATATTTTTTTGTCGTTGTTTGACAATGTAAAACCGAATATTGATCTTATAGAAAAGAATTTTTCTACCGGATATCTCTGAACTTTGCTGATCAAGTTATTATGATTAATGATTTTATGAAATTTTATGAAGATAACTTTTTTTGGATTTATTTATTAGTCTTTAAAACAGTACGATCTGTCTTTGAGCATGCTTGGAAAGAAAGTTTATTTAACATCTGTTCTTTTTAAAATTCAATATGATAACTGCAATCTCATTGATCATTGATACTCATTTTATAGAATAAAGTTTTATTGACAGGAATAAATTTTAACATTTCCGTTGGGCTTAAGTCTTCGTCCTGATCAGATAATTTAAAGATGAAGATTCACTCTTGCCGGACAATACGAAGTAAAAAAGCCGGAAATTATCTGTCATAAAGTCAAAGTGCAATAAATTCTAATTTACATTCACTTTTGCATGGTAAATGAATTCAAACAGACGGGAAGTTATTCAGTTACATTTGATGCGGCAGATTATCCAAGCGGAGTTTATTATTATAAAATAAAAACAGGGTCTTTCATTCAGGTGAGGAAGATGGTTTTGATCAGGTGAAAATTATTATGTTAACATTAACAAAGCCGGATGTGAGATTATTCAGATCCGGTTTTTTATTTAAAATTTATTGAACCGGAATTGCTCTGTCAATAAATTCTGTCTCTGATTTGTATCGTTTAATATGAACATTAATACATTTACTTTGTAATTATAAATTCCGCCGTTGTTGGTGTTCCAAAAAGTTTGCTTATTAA
>JAFDZQ010000118.1 GCA_018266895.1 Bacteroidota bacterium | reverse complement strand
TCCTCCGGGATTTGAAATCAGTTTTTCCGACGATGACGGATACTTAAAAACTCTTAAACTTATTTCTGCCGGAGTAAACACTGAAAAAATAATTTATGTGAGATTTGTTCCGGATGAAGAAAAAAGTTATTATGATTCTGTGATCAATACTGCAGGGAATTTAAAATCAACGGTGAGGGTAAGAGGAAGTTCCAAATAAGGACAGTGTTGTCAAAACTGAAAAATAAATTTTTACCACAAAGACTCCCGCTTCGCGAGGCGAGCGAAGGCACAAAGATTGCTGTTATTAAATTTTTCTTTGTGTCTTGGTATCTTTGTGGTAAAAATCTTAGTTTTGAGACAAACTCGAAAAAGGGGAAGGTTTGGGAGAGGTTTTGGAAGTTTTAAATGAAAATTTAACTGTACTTAATAACTATATAACTATATTCTAAACGTTTAAAAAGGATAAGAGGAAAGGATGTTATAATTTCCTCCAGTTATCCGAAGACCTGAGAAATCCGTTCTTTTTTGCAAAGCAAATATCTGTCTGCCCCAGAGCCCTGTCAAAGGGTCTTCTGAGAAATCCTGCAAAATCATAGATCTCATAACCTTTACTTGCCATGTAGGTAATTACATCTGAGATCAGTGGTGTACCTTTTATAAATTCAAAGAAAGACGCTTCAAGAATAAATACTTCCGTTTTGCCGAAAAGAAGTTCGGCTCCTTTCAGGGCTTCCAGTTCGAATCCCTGAATATCCATTTTCACAAGCCGGGGAATTTCAATTTCCTTTTTCTGAATGAGTGAATCAATGGTTATTATCTTTATCTCTCTCTGAACTTTTAAATTTTTCAGGTATATATTTTCTGCCTGAAGAAAATTAGCGCCTTCAAGCGCTTTGCTTACAGTCATATAAAGGGTCTCTTCCTTTGAGCCCGCTCCGTAAAGGAAATATTTAGAAGAAGGGTAATCTTCAGTGAATTTCTTAAGATTGTTTTCCATTTCCTCAAGAGGTTCAATCAGATAAATAACCGAGTCCGGAAAAACTTTCTTCGCAGTCCTAGCCCAGTCAGCGGAATGCGCTCCTACATCCAGTATGTGACTGCATTCAAAACCTCGTTCCTTTAAATTGTAAAGCAGGAAAAATATATCACCGATCGGTTTATCATCAAAAAGATATGGTTTAACTTTTTTAATTCTCTTTCTGAAAAATTTATTTGTTCTCTTATAAATCCTTTTAGGTAATGCTGAAAGTTTATATAAGAAAATCTTTATCAAAGTTATGGGGTGATGTATTAAGTTTTATTGATTCCTGAAAGAATAATTTAAATTGAATTTGAATTCTAAAAAAAGGAAAAAATATCCCAGATAATCGGATGGTTTAAAGTTTATTAAACTTCTCAAGGCAATAATCATATATCATATAATCCAGATAATTCTTCTTTTTGAATTCTGCTTTAAATTCAGGCGATAATTTTGAAAGCTGATCGTCTTTTTCGGATCTGTTTGAAAACGGAAGTGTAATCTTCTTTTTATTTACAAGCTCTGCTAACTTATCAAATGATTCCTGCATCTTTTCTACTATTCCGATAAAAAAATATCTGTCGAGTACTTCCCTGAAATTATTTTCGTTGCAGGGAATAAGTTTGGATATAAGGTTTGCATCATTGCTGATGACTTGTTTCAGAGAATATCCTGTATTCCACTCATCATTTTTTGTATAGTAATAATGAGATGCCCTGAAATTCAGAGGCTCTCTAATGAATGTAAATATCTTGAATTCATCTTTATTTGCGATCAGTTCCGGATATCTCTGATGCAGAAAAACTCCGTCATATTGAAAATGACTTACAATGCATGTGTCAGAAGTAAGATTTAACAGATTGAGCTTGTATTTTATGAATCTGTTGATATCTCCGGATAATTCTACTCTGTCGACCTCTATTTTAAACCAGTTCTCAATTGCTTGTGCAAGTGACGTTCCCCCGCATTTAATAAGATGATGAAAAATGTAAGCAGGTGTTTTTTTAAGATACTGATTGGGTCTTGTTGAAGTGATCGTAAACAATCTGGGAGAGTTTTTGCGCCATAAAAAATTAAAAGAGATCATTCTTGCCTTGTCATTGGGATTATCGTTGTTAAAGAAATGAAATAAATCAGGATCATTTAAAATATCCGAATGATTTTTTGAATTTGTAAGCGGGGTGTATTTTATTGTCTGGGGTGTAACTTCTTTTGTAACAAACAATAGAAACGGATCGGTTTTTACCCAAGGGTCTATAAGTTTTCCTGAAAAATTAATTAAAGCATATCCGCTTGGTTTAAGCATTCTATTGATATTATTTAAAATATTTTTATGCGCCTGCTCATCAGTACTGAGATCATCAAAACCCGATTTCGAAAAAATAAAATCAAAATAATCATCGGGAATTCCTTTGCTCATATTCCAGAGACTGTCCTTTATTATTGGAGTATCAGCCAGATCTTCAGCGTTTTTGGATAGTAATTCCGGATTTTCTATCCTATAACACCCTCTCTGATTTTTGAAGTGATTAATAATATAATCGTCTTTATTTCCTATCTCGAGTATTCGGGCACCTACATTGATATTATCTCTTATGAAAGAGTAAATATACAAATTCTGATAAATGTTTAAATCGTAATCCCAGGATTCTATTCTCCTGCCGTATAAAAGCATATCACAGTTTTTATTCTGGAAAAAATTTACGTGTGAATTTCTGGAATAAGCAAATGGTAAAAAATCTTCTCGAGTAACAGGATTAATCTTTTCTTCAGGTTCAATGCTTCCGTTACTGTAGATTACTTTTGATTCTGATATCTCTGCTGTATTTGTTTCCGGCATTTAAAAATTATTTAAAATTATTTTCACGAATATATTTTTTATTTAAAACTTGAAAATTTTATATTATCATTCCTGCGGCAACTGTTTCTTTTGTTCCTTCATCAATCAGGATTAAGCTTCCCGTATATCTGTTCCGGCTGTAACTGTCATAAAAAAGCGGCTGTGTAGTCCTGATCCTTACTCTTGCTATGTCATTCATTTTCAGATCCTTGTCATCTTCTATTCTGTGAAGCGTGTTGATGTCAATTTTGTAATTTATTTCTTTAATAATCGCCCTTGCATCTTTTGTAGTATGCATAAGAAGATATTTTGCGGAAGGATTTACCGGCTTGTTATTCAGCCAGCAGAGAATCAGATCAATGTCCTGTCCTGTAACCGGCTGATTATGAGACCTTACTATCATATCTCCCCGGCTTATATCAATATCATCTTCTAGAGTTATTGTCACTGACATCGGGGCAAATGCTTCTTCGACCGGACCCTCGTATGTGTCGATTGATTTGATCTTCGAAGTAAATCCTGAAGGCAGTATCATTACTTCATCACCGGGTTTGAATACGCCTCCTGCAATCCTTCCTGCATATCCTCTGTAATCATGATGAAGATCAGACTGTGGTCTGATAACATATTGCACTGGAAATCTGCAGTCTATGTGATTATTATCGCTTCCGATGTGGATGTTTTCCAAAAGATAAAGCAGAGTCGATCCTTCGTACCAGTCCATTCTTTCTGATCTGTCAACTACATTGTCTCCGAGCAGAGCGCTTATCGGAATGAAATGAATGTCCTTTACCTGCAGTTTTGATGCAAAAGCCTTGTAATCTTCAACAATTTTTTCATAGATTTCCCTGTCATAATTCACAAGATCCATTTTGTTTATGCAAAGAATAATATGATTTATTTTCAGAAGCGAAGCTATAAGCGAATGCCTGCAGGTCTGTTCAACTACTCCGTGTCTTGCATCAACGAGAATTATTGCCAGATTTGCCGTTGACGCTCCCGTTACCATGTTTCTTGTGTACTGTATATGACCCGGTGTATCGGCTATTATGAATTTTCTTTTCGGCGTTGAAAAATATCTGTAAGCCACGTCAATGGTAATGCTTTGTTCACGTTCCGCTTTAAGTCCGTCTGTAAGCAATGAAAGATCTACATAATCCAGACCCTTATATTCGCTTGATTTCTTTACGGCTGCAAGCTGATCTTCAAAAATAGATTTTGAATCATAGAGAAGTCTTCCGATAAGAGTGCTTTTACCGTCATCAACGCTACCGGCAGTCGTAAATCTCAGCAGTTCATTTTTTTTGTAATCTATCATTAAAAATTTACGGATTATTTATCAATTAAAAATACCCTTCTTTTTTTCTGTCTTCCATTGCAGAATCAGAACGCTTGTCATCGGCTCTTGTACCTCTTTCGGTGACGCGGGAGATTGAAATTTCCTTTATTATGTCTTCGACTGAGTTCGCTTCCGACAATACTGCTCCGGTGCAGCTCATATCACCGATGGTTCTGAACCTTACCTGCATCATTTCACTGTTCTCGGATTCTTTTTGTTTAATGAATTCAGAATGCGCCAGTATTGTATCATCCCTTCTGAAACAAAGTCTCTGATGAGTAAAATACAGCACAGGCAGAGGAATGTTTTCCATGTGAATGTAATTCCAGACATCCATTTCAGTCCAGTTGCTGATTGGAAATACTCTGAAATGCTCGCCGTGATTTTTTTTTCCGTTAAAAATATTCCAGAGCTCAGGTCTCTGGTTTTTAGGATCCCACTGACCGAATTCATCCCTGTGTGAAAAAAATCTTTCCTTAGCCCTTGCTTTCTCTTCATCTCTTCTTGCTCCGCCCATTGCAGCGTCAATTTTATGTTCTTCAAGAGTATCGAGCAGTGTAACTGTCTGAAGCATATTTCTGCTTGCATTGTATCCTGTCTCTTCCTTTGCTCTGCCTTTGTCAATTGAATCCTGAACGTAACCGACAATCAGTCTGACGCCGAGTTCTTTTATCAGTTCATCTCTGTAAGTCAGCGTATCGGGGAAATTATGCCCTGTATCAATGTGTATAAGCGGAAAAGGTATCTTTGCCGGATGAAAAGCTTTACGGGACAGATGCGCAAGAATTATTGAATCCTTTCCTCCTGAAAACAAAAGCGCAGGTCTTTCAAACTGAGCAGCAACTTCCCTGATTACAAATATAGATTCCGCTTCTAATTCTTTTAAATAATTTAAATTGTAGTTTTCCATTCAGTCTGATATTATATGCTTAATTTTTTCTTAATGAATTCATACAGTTCTTCCGTAGATTTTTCCGCCGGATTTTTTTCAGTATCTATAATAAACTCCGGATTAACGGGCTCTTCATAAGGAGAATCAATTCCGGTGAAATGCTTAATTTCACCTTTACGCGCTTTTTTATATAACCCTTTTACATCCCTGCTTTCACAGATATTTAACGGACATTTAACATATACTTCAATAAATTCATTGTCTCCGAGCAGTTCCCTCACAGTATTCCTGTCTTCTCTGAAAGGTGAAATAAAAGCAGTCAGAACAATTAAACCCGAATCAACCATCAGCTTTGAAACTTCACCTATCCTCCTTATATTTTCTTTCCTGTCTTCTTCGGAAAACCCCAGATCTTTATTCAGACCGTGC
>JAFDZQ010000117.1 GCA_018266895.1 Bacteroidota bacterium | reverse complement strand
TACACAAAATGTTTTACTCCCCCACAGTCAGGAAAAAAAGTCAACTCTGGCTGAAATGATTTGAATTGTATTCATGAAATTATTTTTAAACACAAAATTATGTGTGTCATATAGTGTAATTCCATAATACCCCTCCCAAAGCCTCCCTTCTCGAGTGTGTCTCAAAACTTGTCATTCCCGCGAATTTAGTCATTCCCGGGAATTTAGTTATTCTCGGAAATTTAGTCATTCCCGCGAATGCGGGAATCCATCCCTTTTATCTCATTAATATTCTTGTATTGTTTGAAGACCTCAATTAACTGTCTTTCTCGCATTTACCAGTAGATATTAAGTTTTTTTCAAAACATAACAATATGTTTCAATCTTTACCTTGAATACCTTTAGCGGGGCAAGGGCTTAATTTTAAAAAATATTTCAAATAACTAATAAATAATATTACGTCTGAGATTCAAAGGTTCCGGGCTTTTATTTATAAATTTTTTTTCTTAGAGACTTTGAGTCTTTGTGGTAAATAAGATATTTCAGACAGTCTATAAATAATTGGCTGTAAGATTATTCAGGAAATAACATTTGGAAAATTACTTTATTCAAACAGAAATTTACATTATTTTGCGGTATACAAAAAATTAAGGAAAGCGGATGTGAAGGATGCCTGCCGGTAAAATAAATTCGAAAAAACTTTCAAAAGTCCAAAATAAGTTTATAAATACATAATTGAATAAATAAAATGAAAAAAGTTTTAATTTCATTTGCAAGCATAAATGATTCCAACAGGGAAAAAGACGGCGCGATACTGACTGTTTTTAAGAAGCGCAGGTTTGATGAAGTTCATTTAATTTGGAATCCGTCTGAATTCAGAAATTTTTTTGAAATTGCAAAATACATTAAGTCGGAAATCGAAAAAAGAAAATACTGCAGGAAAGTAACCATCCATACATTTGAGTGTGATGACGTTACGGATCACAATGAGATCTATCCGAAGTTACTGAATCTCTGCAGGACTTTAGATACGAAAAGCAGATCCTTCACTGCGGCAATAGCTTCAGGAACTCCGTCAATGCAGGCATGCTGGATACTGATGGCGGAGTCCGGGGATTTCCCTCTGAAACTCATCAGAAGCGACGACGCTAAATACGGAAAACCGATCGTGCGGGAAGTAAAGTTGAGCGCAGCGCTTCCGAGAATTTTAAGACTTCAGGAAGAAAATGAAGAACTTAAGAGGGAAAGAAAAGGTCTTCTTCCCAAAGTTATTTTAAACATAACAAAAGCATTCATTATTATCGGCAAAGAAGAACTTTATCTTTCGCCGGTCGAATTTTCATATTACAGATATTTTCTGGAAAGAGCAAAAAGTGAAAAACAATATTTAAGAATAGACATTGATGAGGTGCCTGAAGAATTTTACAGATCAGTTATGAAATTTCATAAAGATTCATTCCCTCAGGCGGATTCCAACAGATTTTTTACGGAAAAAAATAAATCAATTGCGTCTGCTACTTTCAGGGCAAATACGGCTAAGTTAAATAAGAAGATCAGATCATTGCTGGGAGCGGCGACTGTCTCAAATTATTTTATTATAGAAAGCGTAGGTAAAAGATTCAGAAAATCATACGGGATAAATCTGCCTCAGGAAAATATAAGAATAACAGACTGAATTTTGATTAATGATAATTACAGAAAATGAAAATCCACTTAATCAGATCACCTGAATATGAATCTGAAAATCTGAATGAAGTACATCAGTTGCTGAGTTCATACAACGGACCTCTGGAATTTGAAATGAACGGATATGAATTCGATAAAGATGAATTTTACTTTCTGCAGTATGCCCTTTATCCCTTTCATAATTTCAAATTTAAATCCTGGTCTAAGAAAACTAACTTCATAAAAGGCATCGGATATCCGTTAAGCTGGGAAGAATTATTCAGCTTATGCAGTTATTTCCGGAAGAAATTTAATATTAACAAAAATGATTTTGTGTTTCTGCTGACTTACAGAGTAAATTCATTAAACTGGTTCAGTCACTGCAATGAGGAAAGGAACGGATTTATACACGCTGCGGACTGGGATAAATATTACGTTCAGGCGCATCACAAGTATCCGGTTGCATATCAGGTAATTGAAAATGTTCTTCAGAATCTCATGAAAATAGAAACAATTGACGGTCCGGGTGAGTTTGTACATTTTTACAGCATGGGATGTATAAATGATTTCTGCTTAGACAAAAGACAGGTTATATTAAAACTCAGAACTGCTGATATCTGCTCAGACTGTTTCAAACGAATACTGAAAATGAAAATAAGACCTGATCTGATAGATCAGGTGCTGCAGATTCTTGAAGGACTCCGCGCGCAGTTTTTATTTAAAAAAGGGATCAACAGAATAGCGGGTCCTTTCAGCATAGTGATAGATGAGAATTTCAAACTGCTGATACCGCAGCTCGGGAATAAGGAATTAATTCTTGAACCTCTTTTCAGTACGCTTTATATTTTGCTGCTGAAATATCCTGAAGGAATCAGATTAAAAGACCTTTCAGACCACAATAACGAACTTAAAAATATTTACAAAAAAATGAATCCCAATCTCAGTAAAACACAGATAGATAAAAGCATAGATGAGCTTACTAAACCTATCAGCGGTTCATTCAGTCAGAAGAAATCGAAGATAAACAAAAAAATAACGACACAGCTCGGAGAGACCATCTCCCGGCATTTTCAGATCACCGGAAAACGCGGTGAACCTTTCAGAATCAGCCTTTCTCCGGATAACACAGATATCCGCTTTTAATTTCCTGCAACCTTGCAGAGAACTTTACAAGGTTGCAGAGATAGTATCCTTTCATTCATCTCTTCTTATTTTTGTACAGAAAGTTTTTGTATAAAGACAAGAAATGAAAACCAGAGAATTAAATTTACTTAAAAAATTAGAATCAAGCTGGAATGATCTGAGTACGGATCATATAGAATCATTTCTGGCAGATGATGTGATTTATGAATCGCAGTTTGTAATTAAGCCGCTCAAAGGTAAAACCGCAGTCCTTAATTATCTTCAGAGGAAATTCAGAACAATCAGGAAGAAGAAGGGTTCAAATCCCGGCAATCCTAATGCTGACATTGGTTATCTGCCGTTATACAATATGAGACCGTGCATTGTTCTTTCACAAACCATTGCAGATAAAAAAAATCAGGTGACAATACTGATAGATGTAAGAGAGTCTTTGATCTCGAGAATTGATATTTGTTTTATACCGGATCCGTGTGAAGTCATATTCACATCTGATTTCACATAAATATTATTCAAATGCCAAAGATAAAGGTTTCTACTGTATATATAATGAACACTAGAGACATCAGGAATACAAAATTGCAGTAACATTGCGGAAATTTACACATTTAAAATATTTATTAATTTTAAACAGCACAGAAAGGAAAAATTAAAAAATGAAAGCTGAAAATTTAAGTTACCGGAATCACGGAGCAATCAGCATAGTGCAGTTCAGAACGGGTAATTCCGTTACTTTTAAATACATTTCACTGTCTGAAGCGCTGAAGAAAAAGTATGCGGAAATTAATGAAGTAAGCGAATCCGGAAGTGTCAATGATCTGAAGATAAAAAATAATTCGGAGCATTTCATATTTATGTCTGACGGAGACATACTTTCGGGGGCAAAGCAGAACAGGGTGCTGAACACTTCAGTTCTTCTGGCTCCGCTGTCTGAAGTGATCATACCGGTAAGCTGCGTTGAACAGGGAAGATGGAGGTATTCAAAGAGAGACTTTTCAGAAACTGATTATTCAGCGCCTGTATTTATGAGATCAGGAAAAGCAAGGGATGTAAAGCATAACCTGAAAACTCATAAAAGACACAGTGCGGATCAGTCAAATGTCTGGTCTGATGTAAGAGAATATGAAGAGGCATATAAATACAGATCGGCGACTTCAAACTTATCGGATATTTTTGATGACAAAAGGCTTGACATAGAAAGACTCATAAACAGTTTTAAACCCGCCGAAGATTCAAACGGCATTGCAATTTTTGTAAATAAAAGACTCCTCAGTCTGGAAATATTCAACAGGAAGGAAGTGTATAAAGAATATTTCAAAAAACTTCTGAAGAGCGTAAGTTTCGAAGCCGTTAATATCAGGGAAGATAAGAACGTTCTTTCTGAAGCTGAAGCATTTGATAGAACCCTAAAATTAACTGAAAGCTTTCAGATCCTTCATTATGAAATACATAAAGGTGCGGGAGCCGGGATTGAGAAGAGATTTGAGACTGGAGGCATGACAGGATTTGAACTTGAATACGAAGGACACTCGATACACTTCGTTGCTCTTAATCTGAACAGAGATAAAGACAAAGATGAAAAGAAGATCATTACCGGAAGTGACGGAAGGAAGATTTTTAATTTCGGTAAATACAGAGGAATGACAATTCAGGATGTGTATGAGCATAACCCCGAATACATAAAATGGCTTTGTTTTGAGTCTGAAATAAAAAAGGAAGACAAGAAAAAAATATACAAGGAAATTCTGAAGTGTTCTGAAAATTAAGGGAAGAACAGTGACTCCGGCGGAAATGTGATTCAGAAGCCGGAGTTATTTTTTTTGTTTCAGCTGTAATTTTTGTGTAAGTATTATATGTACTTTGAGTCGCTTGCCTGTTAAAAAAAGCTTTGCCACGAATTTCACTAATTTACACGAATGTAAAAATTGTACTTAGTCTGTAAAATATTTTGAAGTAATGAATATATACTAATTTAATGTATGGCTATTTCTGTGTATATCTGTGGTGAATTTTTTATGTAGCTATTGGGGATATCATTGCGGTCTTAAATATTTTCGAATATGTAATTTTTATTTATGGTTTTAGGGCTGTACAAAAAGTATAGGTGGAGTTAAATTGGACATATAAAAAGTTGATTTCCATTCTGGATTCCCGCCCGCCTTGCCGCGAGGCAGGCATTCGCTGGAATGATATTAAGGTAATAATGACTTTTAGACAGCCCCAGAACAAATCTGAAATTCTTAATAAAATTTTAAATTAAACGTTTTGGACGGATGTGTGGGGAAATTGGTCTTAGTCTTTATTACTTCTTTGCAATAATTCTATATTTTACATAAATTGAAATTCAATTTAAGGAAAGCGAATATGAAATGTACTTACCCCAAGAGGACATCCAGTATATCCGCATTTTACGAAAAACAATTACTCCGGCTATTAATTATTTTGTAATTTATAAATCAAATAATGCGGATAAAAATCACATTTAAGCAGACAAAACCCGATCAGCTGATGCCCATAAATTATCAGTACCCGCTTCATTCATTCATTTATCACACCATAGAAAGATCAGACAGCGAATATTCAAAATGGCTCCACGAATCCGGACTTATGAGCGGGAATAAAAAGTTCAAGTATTTTACTTTTTCGAAGCTGAACATCCCTGACAGCGGAATAACGGATCTTTACGGCAAGAAATACATAAACATAAAGAGCGACAGATTCGATCTGACTGTCAGCATGCTGAGTGAAAAGACAGTTGAACATTTTATAATCGGAATGTTCCAAAAGCAGAGAGTAAAAATATACGACGGGAACATAGAATCGGAATTTTTCATCAATACTGTTGAAATGATTCCCGGGCTGGAATTCATAAGAGAGATGACATTCAAAACAATATCGCCTGTAGTACTTTCAAGAAATACAATTTACAACGGAAAAGAATCACAGGAATACATTTCTCCTGCTGACAAAGAGTACGCCGGATTTTTTATAAAGAACCTTTTGGAAAAACATAACACATTATATCAGAGCAGACAGGCATCATCGCATAACATTGAAATAAATAATATAACAGAAGATTCACAGACACTTACATTTGAACAGACAGGCGAATACAAGTCAAAGCTCATAACTATCAAGGAAGGTACACACGAAGAAAGCAGGGTTAGAGGATATTTTTATACATTCAGATTAAAGGGAGATCCGGATATAATAAGGACGGGATACGAGGCGGGATTCGGGAAGCAGTGCAGTCTGGGGTTCGGGTGTGCAGAAAGTCTGAGGAAACATTTCTGAGGATACATTAATGAGTAAAATATTTTTTCAGAATATGACAAATGTCATAGAATTGAGAAAATAATTTTTCGTAATTTTGCTTAAGTATTAATAAATGGGTTAATATCTTTTCAGAGAAAGATTGTTGCGGGTATCTTCGAAAAACTGAAAATCTGTTTTTTAATTTAAAGAGGAACAACAAAAGATGAGAGAATATCACATTCTGTCCGGAACATCTGCAAGCAAACAGTTCAGATAAAAACTTTCATCGACACTCAAAGAATCTCCATCCGCCGGAAATGTTTTGGAAATGTTGCGGGGGTGGGTTAATCGAACCTAGATAAATTAATTTTATTAAAATAGAATTTATGGAAAAAATAACTTTTGAATGTGAGACAATAACTCCGATGTTTCTCGGAGGAGCTGACGGAAAAACTCCCGAACTTCGTCCGCCATCAATTAAAGCTGCAATGAGATTTTGGTGGAGGGCGTTGAATGCAGATTTGTCAATTAAAAATTTGAGAAAAAAAGAAGCTGAAATATTTGGAGGGAGTGGAGAGAAAGAAGGAAGGAGTAAGTTTAATTTGAGAGTTACTATTATTGAATCCTCAACAAAAGACAAGTTAAAAGATAAAATTTGGAATTCAAAGACAAACAAAGTAAAAGATGAATATGAAGGAACTTCATACTTGTTTTATTCAACTTTGCTAGGTGATGGAAGACCTTATTTCGAAAAAATGAAGTTTAAAATAGAGATTTCATCGCAGATTAAAGCAATTTTAAAGGATATGTCAGATATCTTTTTTGTATTTTCGTTACTTGGTTCATTAGGTTCACGCTCAAGGAGAGGAGCAGGAAATTTCAAAATCTTAAAAGTCATCGAAAACAACAAATTGATTAATGATTATGAATTCAAAAGTATAACTAACAAAGAAGACTTAAAAAGATATTTTGAATTATTCTTAAAAAATTTAGTAAAAAAGTGTACTACAACTCAAAAACAATATTCGAATCTTTCAAGTGTCAGAATGTTTATTTTTGACAGCGACAATAGTGCAACACGTTGTTTAGAAATTTTAGGAAAGAATTTTAAGACTTTCAGAACAAGGAGAAATCCCGATTATAATACAGTAAAAGATTTTTTGAATACTGGTAGTACTTCGAAACCAATTGAGAAGTCTAATTTTGGACTACCAATTAGTTATAGGTATAGTTCGTTAAAGGGTAAATCTGCAACAATAGAAGGTTCAAGCGTAAACGAGCGTCAGCGCAGTGCATCACCAGTAATTTTCAAAGTAATAGAATGTAATAATACTGGTTCATCTATATTTTTTCCTATAATTATTATTTTCGAAAGAGAATTATTGCCATCTTCTGATAAAGTCAAAATTAAGGATACTGACAAGAAGGGCAATAGACCAAAAAATGTTTCAATCCCATCAAATACGATTATATCTGATTTCATACATCAACTTCCTTCAAATGTGGAGGTTATAATATGAATTCATATCTCTTCCTTTTTACAATCAGCCCCGTCCAGTCTTTCCTTTCGCAAGCTCGAAAGACAAAAGATTTATATGCAGGCAGTAAAATACTTTCTGATTTGATTGATAAAGCAATGAATGAAATAAGCGATTCAGTATTTATTTTCCCGGATAAAATGATCACTTCTAAACCAAACCGCTTCCTTGCAATTATTAAAGCCGAAAACGATGAAGAAGTAAAGATATTTGGTAAGAAATTAGAAACCATAGTTCAAGATGAATTTAAACAATTTGCATCTGATGCATTTGGGAAAACTGGCAAGGCTAAGCCAGAAAATTTCGATAACCAAATAGATAATCATTTACAAATTCATTGGGTCGCATTGCCTTATGATGATAATAAATACAAAGAAAGTTTTAAGGAAATAGAATCTACTCTTGGTGCGATAAAGAATGTGAGAGAATTTAAACAACTTGAAGAAACCGGCAGAAAGTGTTCACTTTGCGGTGAAAGAAATGCTCTTGTATTTAATTCCGGAGATCTGAAAGCAGAAGAAGAAATTCCCAACACTAATCTAAAGAAAAGATATTTTGTAAAAGACTGTATAAATATAAAAGGTATCAAAGGACTAAAATACAGTTTAATTGACGGTGAAGGTCTTTGCGCAGTTTGCTTTACAAAAAGGATTTATGAGATTGGACCTTTTCCTTCTACTGCAAAAGTTGCTTTGATGGATACTATCTTAAAATTAGAAATTCATAAAGAAAGTAAAAATTTAATTCATGATTATATAAAATCATTTGGTGATGATTTTGATGAACAATTATTTTATGCTGAAAATCTCACTCAAAAGTATTTCGATAAGCAAAATATAGTAAAACCTGATTCAGTACTAGATAAATGGAAAGAACTTAAAGATGTTGTGAAAGCCAACAATCTGAAATTATCAAAATACTATGCTGTGATTATGTTTGACGGTGATAGTATGGGAAAATGGCTGTCCGGTGTAAATTGTAAAGATGAAAAAGAATTGCTGAATTTCCACAGAATATTATCAAATAAACTTGGAGAGTTTGCGGATTTGGCAAAGACACTTGTTGTAAAACCAAAAGGCGCAATAGTTTACGCAGGCGGTGAAGACTTTCTCGGGTTTGTAAATTTAAATTATTTATTTGAAATCCTTAAGACATTAAGAGAACTATTTGACTGTAAAGTGAATCAAAGTATCAAAGAATTTAAAAAAGATAATGAAAATATATCTTTCTCTGCCGGGATTGTAGTTGCTCATTATAAAATGCCATTATCGGAAGTATTGAAATGGGCGAGACAGACTGAAAAAGATGCAAAGAATATTAGTGATGATAAAAATGCATTTGATATTGCTGTGCTGAAAGGTTCAGGTGAAATAATTAAAGCTCAGTTCAAATGGGGCGAGGGAGATAACTTTACAATCAATATTGAAATCCTGAATGAGCTTACAGAAAATTTAAAGAAAGATAAATATTCTAATACTTTTATTAAAAATCTAAACTCTGAATTCTTGAAACTTTTGGATCAAGATGGTAAAATAAAGGAACCGAAATTAGTAGAATCGGAAATTAAAAGATTATTGAAAAATTCCTGTATGATTCAAAAAAAAATTGATGAAGTGAATGAAGATTTTAAAAAAAGAAAGGAAGCGGAATTAAAATCTTTTGGTGAATCTATATTTAAATTACATAGAAATAATAAAGTAACATCTAACTTTCTTTCCGCATTAAATATTACTGAATTCATAAGCAGACATTTGAATGGAGAAAAAAATGAAAATTAGAATAGACGCTTTAGACACATTATTCTTCAAAGACGGTAAACCGTTTTCGATGGGAGATGAAAGTTGGGCTGATGGTATATTCCCACCCCCGCCCTCAGTGATTTATGGTGCATTGAGGAGTGCTTACTTTGGTGAACATCCGGGGGAGATAGAAAAAGCCGGAATGGGAAAAGATAAAGATCCTACTTTTTATTTAAAAATTGAGAAAATTAATTACAGAATAAATCATAAAGGTAAAAGAGATAATTATTTTCCTCTGCCTTTAGATCTCGTTGCATTTAAAAATAAAGAAGAACTAGAAAAAAACAGAGAGAAAAGAGAAAAAGATTACAAAGTTTATTTGATTGAAAATGCGAAAAAAGATTTTGTCAGTTCCACAAAACTATTAAACATTTCTACCTATGGTGAGGAAATAGAAGGAATTGAGGATGGATTGATTTCTGAAGTCAACCTGTCTATCTATTTAACAACGGGAAAATTACCAAAACCAAAAGACTCCAACGAAGTGCCTCATATTAAGTGTTTAAGTATTTCAGACTATGTATTGAGAGAACCTAAAGTAGGTATTGGTAGAGATAATTCAACAAGAACAACTTCTGATAATAGTAAACTGTATAGAGTAGGAATGGTTAGGGCAAATGACTTTGGGTTTATTGTTGAAGTAGCAGATAAGCCGGAAGTAAAAAAAGAAGAGGCATCAGAAAACGAATATAAATTAGATTCGTTTTCGAAATTTATCAAATTCGGAGCTGAAGGAAAAGTTTCTTCAATAAATAATGATACATTTACAGGTTCCGGTTTTAAAATAGATAATAAAGATATTAAGAAATTTAAATTATATTTATCAACCCCGACATTTTTCAAGCATGGTTGGTTACCGGAATGGATGAACGAAGATAGTCTAGAAGGGCATATAAATAATACGAAAGTGAAATTGACCTCTGCTTTTATAGGTAAACCATTATCTATCGGAGGATTCGATATGAAAAAGAAATGTCCTAAGCCAATGCGGAAAGCTGTTCCGGCAGGAAGTGTTTACTATTTTGAGATAACAGAAGGAAATATGAATGATATCTTAAACGAATTTCACGAAAAATCCATTTCAGAATTTGATTCTCAAAAGGAAGGTTTTGGAATTGCCTACGTAGGAGTAATAAATTGATAAAGATAATTACAACTGTTGGAACTTCGTTATTTACCAATTATGAGAAAAGTGAAATTATGAATCTATTGGGTGAAGATCACCAAAGTATTTCTGATTGTATAGGTGTTCTTCTTGATAATCCAACATCAAATGCAGACCTACATAAAAGTGAAGTTAATAAAATTAAGGAAGTGATTTGTAAAAAGTGGACTAATGGAATTATAAAGAGAAATGGGATATGGGAAAAAGATATAAATTCTATGAATGAAAATATGTCTGCAGAAATTCAGACAATAAAGAAAATATTAGACCAAATACAACCAAATAATGTAGAAATAGCTTTTGTAAGTTCTGATACCATTTTATCTAAATTGGCAATGGAAATATTAAGTGACCAGATTATAAATATTTACAATGGTTTAAGTTTTTCTAAACATGTAATAAAAGATTTAAGAATTGATAATCTTAATATTTTTGAAAGAGGATTATTAAATTTAGTAGAAAAACTTAGAGAACTTATTGTAAGTGGTAATGGTACCGATACCGATACATTTTCAGAAACAAACATAAATAGAATTTCTGAAAATAATATTATAAATATATCCGGAGGTTATAAAGCAATATTACCATATGTTACAATTTTTGCACAGGTATATAAGATAAAGCTACAATACATTTTTGAAGATAGTGATGAACTGATAACAATTCCTCAATTACCTTTAGGTTTTGATGAGTTATTTATTGAAGAAATGTATTTGGACTTATTGAAAACTAATTTAAACAGTCCACTTTTAATATTAAAACTTCAGCAATACAACCTGATTCGTAAATCTAATGGAAACAATTTTAGAATTACAGCCTTAGGTAAAATTGTTAAGGATTTTGCAGAAAATATGTCGCCATCTTCTAAAAGTGTTTTCGGTTATATTGTTGAGTTTAAACTTTATGAATATTTCATTGAAAATCCAATTTCATATAACAATGTAAAGCTGAAGGATATTAAGCATAGTGATATAAGCACTAATTTAGAGATAGATTTAATCATGAAAAAAGATAATAATTATTGTTTTTCTGAGGTAAAATCAATTAATCAGTTTATTGGTAATGAAGATTTAAAGAATAAATACAAGAAACAGCTTAAAACAATACAAGATCACTTCAATGGAATAAAATTTTTGTTTCACTTTTACATATATACAGTTTTAGATTCTGTAAATGAAACTGAATTAATATCCAAATGTAATAAATACAAGAATATAAATGATGAAATAGATGTTCATTTTTATCTTGTTATATTAAGCCCTGATTCAAAAACATTTGAAAATGAAAACCCATATCAAAAATATGTAAGATCTAAAATAAAAACTGAATATATTAAAGAAATAAATTTATAATAAGGAGAATAACTTATGTTCAAAATTGCAAAACCATTTTTCATTCACACAATCACTTCTCTTCATGCTGGTAGCGGAGACTCTTTGGGGATTGTTGACCTGCCAATACAAAGAGAGAAACATACGAGCTTTCCAAAGATAGAAAGTTCGTCTTTAAAAGGAAGTTTGAGGGAGGCGTTTGAGAATAACAAGCAGGAAAGAAAAAATAAAATTGTATTAAGTAAAATTAAGAATGGTGAGAAAACAAGTCCCGAAAATGAAAATTTTGATTATGATTGTGCAATTCATCTTATATTTGGATATGATAATGATGGGCTAGATAATAAATTCGTCAAAGATAAGAAAATATTAGATTTCTTTAATGATAATTCCGAATTCTCCGGATGCCTTGCGTTCACAGATGCACGTTTACTTTTATTTCCGGTGAAATCCATGAAAGGAGTTTTTGTCTGGGTCACCTGTCATTATGTAATAAAGAGATTTAAGGAAGACATGGAGCTTACTGGAGAGAAGTGTAATATTGATCTCAATAAATTTAAACCGGAAATTGGAAATTGCATTGTTGCAGACATGGCAGATATTTGCATCAATGAAAATGTAATTCTTGAAGAATATTCATTTGCTGTCATAGAAGATAAAACGATTATAAGTGAATTAAATAAATATGTGAAGAAGGATGAGTTAATTAAGAAACTTGTAGTATTATCTGATGATGATTTCAAAGATTTTGTAAACCTTTCAACTGAAGTTATTACAAGAACTAAGATAGATAATGTAACCGGAACAGTAAAACCAGGTGCATTATTCAATGAAGAATATCTTCCACCTGAAACGATTATGTATTATCTTGTTTTTGCATCACCGGTATTTCAAAAAGTTGATAAAAGAGGAATACTAAAAGGTGTTAATGATGTGTATGATTTTTTTGAAAAGGGACTTCCTGAGTATGTTCAGATAGGAGGAAACGCTACAATTGGGAAAGGTATTGTAAGAATGGATTTTGATATTTATGAAGCAGCAAAGGAGGATAAATAAAATGACTCAGCAAACAAATTTAAAAGGGATTGAGAATGGGAGAGCTGAATTTGCTTACCAGTGTGCAGAGCAAGGAAAGGATAAAGGGAAGGATTATAAATCTTATGTTAAGAAAATTCCGATGATGATTAAAACAAACGGTATTGGTTCAACATTTGCTTTTATGTTTTCCAAGAACGGAAAAAAGGAAGGAATAGTTTATTTGGAAATCGGAAGGCATGTGTTTGAATGGTTGAAGAAAGATGTAAATAAATCATTTAAGTTAGAAAACATTAATTCTTTCCAGGATTTAGTAAAAAATATTGTTAAATTGAATTCAACCGAATATAGAGCCTTAACAATTGAAGTTTTAGCTTTCTTAAATTGGTTAAGAAGATTTGCGGATGGATTAATCGAAGGAGAAGAGTAGTGAGCAAGAGGAAAGGTTTATCTTTTGAGGACTTTAAGGATCAAAATACTTCAGAAAATTCTGATAAAAAACCACATCCTGAAAAAGATGATCCATCAAAATTAAAAGGTATTATAGTTATAGTAACGGACAAAGGTTACGGATTCATTAAGTATAATGGTAACAAAGAATTATTTTTTCATTTTAATGATGTTGTTAATAAAAATTTAATTAAAGAAAATACTGAAGTTGAATTTGAAATTGGAAAAGGGAAAAACAATAAAGATGCTGCGATGAAAGTTGTAATTCTAAATTTACCAACTGCAATTGAATCACAAAAAGAAGTTAAAATTCAGGAGGGAGAAATGGCGGAATATTTTTTACCAAGTGACACAATAAGTAATATTAGCCCCAATCAAGTTGATAACTTTGCATTGAAATTTCATAAATTTACACGGTGTGAAAATGATAAGTTTATATTTTATAAAACAGGAAAGAAAGTTATTAATGATACTAAGTTTGATTTTAAGAACATTCCTTTTAAAAATATTAACGATGTAAATGATAAGATTCGCGTTCAAATGTATGGTGAAAAGAATTCATTGAAATTTGAATTTGAAATAGATTGGCGTCTTGCAATTGGTCTAGGAACTGAATCTGTTTTCGAAACCTCTATGACACTCCATCCGATTTATGGTATTCCTTACATTCCAGGTCAAGCTGTAAAAGGGATTACACGAAGCTGGATTGTAAATGAATATTTTAAACAGAAAGAAGAAGACGCTGTTGCAGATTCTGAAACATTTTGTAAATTATTCGGATGTCCAAAAATGGCGGATAAAAATAGGAAAAGTAAATTAGGAAAAGATCATCAGGGTTGCGTTGTTTTCTTTGATGCATTCCCGACATCAACACCAAATTTAAAAGTAGATGTTATGAATCCACATTACGGACCTTATTACGCTGCAACTGACAACACACCTCCTGCAGATTATTACAATCCTGTTCCGATATATTTTCTCACTGTTGAAGAAACAAGTTTTCAATTTATAATCGGTGTTAAAGAAAAAAATAATATCACTGAAAAGGATTTTGATGGAAATGGAAAAGATGATACAATATTGAATATTGCAGAAAAATATTTAAAAGAAGCATTACAGAATCAGGGAATCGGTGCGAAGTCTGCGGTTGGTTATGGTTATTTTAAAGAAGTATAACGATTTCATAAAATGACCTCCTGTGACAAAATTGACCGACATAGAATTAGTATACTCAGATACATTTCTCCAGGCTAAATTTGAGAATCATACAGCCATTCAAATTGGATTATAAATCATTATCAATTACACTTTACATCAAAAGAAAACAGATATCAAGCATTAGGAATATCTGATAAGGCAAGGACACTGTTTATTTCATTTACTATCAGAAAAAACAAAATCAGTATACTATCGGCACGAAATATGTCTAAGAATGAGTGGAAAAAATATTTTGATAAATAAATCAAAACAACTTAAACCGATCCCTAAATTCAGGAATGGGAAGGAATAAGGGAGTTCTGGTCAAAAAATATTTCCACTGAATACATTGACTGACTGGTGCACTGTCCGGAGAGTTGTTTTCCCCAATTTAAAATATTCCACAGTATCTATTTCTCTGAGATTGCTTTCGTCTATTTTAGACAGGATTTAGGCAATGACTAATGAACGCGTATGCCGTATGAATAGCTGGTAAGATGATATTGGCGGATAGAGTGGAAGAATAGATGGCTTAGTAAAAGGCAAAAATTAGGAATTATAAATAAACAGTATTAAAAATATTGATTTCATAAAATAGTTTAAAATAGGCACATATCAAGGAAATTGTGT
>JAFDZQ010000116.1:4189-8187 GCA_018266895.1 Bacteroidota bacterium | reverse complement strand
CCCTGAAGCGCTGATCAGAGATTCTGGTTTACTTTTGCTTAATTTTATCGAATTTGCCAGAAGCCGGGTTGTTTTAATTCTGCTGGAATATATTTCATCCTTAAATTCACTGTTCCATCTTTTGTCACCGACATTTGATCCCGCAAGATTGATAACAATATCTGTTTCTTCCATTACACTTTTTAATGTTAAAGAGACAGCATATTTTCCGGAATCCAGAAACTCTATTGTAAAATTTCTGCTGAAAAGTTTTTTAGCTTTCTGAACATCTCTGGTAAGAATTTTCACAAAAGCTCCATGAAGGCATAATTCATTGACAATCCTTTTGCCGATCATTCCAGTACCGCCTGTTATAAGTATTTTCTTTTTCATGCTGTGTTATTAAACAATTGTTCTGACGGATTGCATCTAAATTCAGAACTCGCATTCCTCAATTATTAATCAGTTTTAAGATATTTAGCTAAATTCTGATTTTAATATTAAATCTGCAAGTCTGCAAAATATAAATCAGATAACAATTTAGAAACTAATTAAAGGATACCTTATCGCTTTCCTGAAGTTCTTTATGTGAATGAATACTTATTAAATGCAGATCGAATGGTATAGAACTGTATCACCAATAATACTATTTTACATCCGAATACAAAGTGAAAGTTATATTTTCACTAATAATTGTATTTGTTTACTAAAAATATCATAAATTTTAAAAACCTAAAGAAAGGAATACTATGAAATTAGTTAAAAAAATCAGGAATTTTTCATTAATCATTTTACTTACGGGATTTGCATTGTCATTATCATCACTGTTTAACGGATGTGATGAGAATACGGTAAACCCTCCTGTTTCATCAGTAGCAAGAACTACAATTACTCACGCTTCACCGAATGCGCCGAATGTAGATATACTTATCGGTAACAATGTTATCGCTTCAAATGTGGCTTATCCTTCAACATTACCTTATACCGAGTTAAATACGGGTAATAACAGGATAAGAATAAGAGCAACCGGCACATCAAATTATCTCCTTGATGATACTTTATTTTTTGAAGAAAACAAAAGTTATTCTGTTTTTGCTGTTGATTCAGTAAGCAAAATTTCGGCTCTGTTTCTGACAGATAATCTTACTGTCCCTGGTAATACTTATTCAAGTGTAAGGTTTGTAAATTTATCGCCTAATTCACCTGCACTTGACGTAGCTATTACAGGCAAATCAGTGGTATTTCCTTTTTATTCGTTTAAACAATCTTCAAATTTCAGACCTGTAAATGCTGATACTGTAACTCTTGAAGTGAGACTTGCAGGAACCTCTACTCCGATTTATACCCGTGATAATGTTATTTTCGAAAACGGTAAAATTTATACGATTTTCTCAAGAGGATTCATTGGAAATACAAATATACCGCTCGGAGTTTCAATCATTAAGCATAATTAACTTAACCTCTTTAATTTCTAAATACTTCCAAAAACCCGCTTCTTTTAGGCGGGTTTTGTTTTTTAATAATAAACTTTTTCAAGAAACAATCCCGAAGGAGGGGCTGTCAGGCCGGCCGGTATTTCCGAATACTTTTTCAGAAATCCTGATATTTCACTTATGCCTAAATTGCTTCTTCCCGCTTCTGCAAATGTACCTACTATCCGCCTTACCATTTTCCACAAAAAATGAGAAGCACGGATTCTAATGAGTATGATATCATCTTCTTCAGAGATTTCAACAGACTCGACAAGAACTTTAGTAGACTTGTTTTCTTTATCCGGATCCGAAAATGATTTAAAATCATGCATGCCGAGGAAAATAGAGCCTGCTTCCCGGATTTTTTTTATATTAAGATCATCCTTAATCCACCAGATAAACCTTTTTTCAAAAGCGCTTCTTCTTCGTGATATTCGGTATAAGTATTGCCGCGAAACTGCTGAATGCCTTGCATGGAAATTTGATTCGGCTTTTTCAATTTCAAGTATGTTGATATCTGCAGGCAGTTCATCATTAATTTTCATTTTCAGAATATGCGGGGCTATCATTGTCTCGCATTCGAGATGAGCAATTTGCTCTATTGCATGAACTCCGCTGTCTGTCCTTCCCGAACCCTGCAGGTCAATCAGCCTGCCGGCACCTCTGGATTTCGCAAAAGCATTTTCCACAGCTTTTATAAGAGTGCCCTGAATTGTCTTTGCATTATTTTGCTTCTGCCAGCCGGAATAACCTGTTCCGTCATATTCAACGAACAATTTTAATTTCATTTATTCGTACCGGGTTCTTTTTTACGGAATTTATAATCAAGACTGTATTTGCCCGGACCGATAAGAAACAATCCTGCAAACACACAGAGTAACTCCATCGGATATCCGACTTTCAACCAGGGATCAAGATTTGTTAAATGCATCATCATTGCAACAAACATAGTGAAAGAGATCAGCAGTATTGACGGTCTGAAAAACAAACCCGCAATAATGAAAAATGGTATTACAAATTCAGAAAATGCTGCCATAAATCCCCAAAGCTCCGGAAGAAAATTTATTCCGAGATTTGACATGGATTTTCCGATTTTCATCCATAATTCAGGACCCCCTTTTATTTTTGGCAGACCGTGGATGAATATGAAACTCAACCCCAACCCTAATCTTATGATAAGCAATCCTGTATCTCTGAATCTTTCATTAATATTTAAATTCATTTTAATTAATTATTTAATATTTTGTAAAAATTTTTCAACAGCTTTATTGAACTCTTCCGGAGCTTCCATATTGCTTAAGTGACCTGCCGAAGGAATAATTGTAAGAACTGAATTTTTTAAATTCTCGTTCATGTAATAAGATCTCACAGGCGGAGTAACTACATCCATTTTCCCGGCAATGATAAGCGCAGGAATGTCTGCTTTTTTTAATTCAAATAATGTAGAAGTCCGGGTCGCAATAGCCATTAAAACCGAGCACAGCCCTTTAACATCCATCCAGCTTATCATAGTTTCAAGAAATCCCCGGAGCTTTTCATTTTTGTATCCTTCTTCACTGATAAGTTTTTTCAGAAACTCACTCAATACTTTGTCTTTTTTTTCCGTCTTCAGATCCATTATCATGTTAGATCTGCTGATAAGGCTTTCATTATCTTCCCCTTCCGATTTTGTATCAGCAAGTATGACGGATGAAAATCTCTGACTGTCCCTGACAATTGCTCTCAATAAAATATAACCTCCGACTGACAGTCCGCAGGCATTTACTTTGCCAAGCTTCATTTCGTCAATGATATTGTACAGGTCATTTACAAGATCTTCCATAGTAAACTGATAATCCGTAAGTTCATTGCTGTATCCGAGACCTCTGATATCATAAGTTATCACACGGTATCTGTCCTTAAAGTAATTAACCTGTTCGTCCCACATTCTGCTGCACAAGGGATAGGCATGTATGAAGATCAAAGGTTTTCCTCCGCCTTCATAATCATTGATGCTGATTCCGTTTAGTTTAAAAGTTTTCATTCTCCGTTATTGTTTTATTTTGAAACATTATGCAAATATTTTGTAAAGTCACATGAAATTTTAATATTTTCAGCAATAAGGTCCGGAAGATCTTCTGTTAAAATCACTTCTGGCTGATAAGTTTTGGAAACATAATATTGTTTCATCTTAATGAATTTTACCAACAAAGGATCTGCCGTAACCTGTCCTGGATTTTCAAATCCTTTCGGGAGTCTTGTTAATGACTCTCCCTGAACATCGCCGAAATTTTTCACAAAAGCTTTAGCTGAAATTATCGATCTGAAGCGGTCAAAATCGGAAAAGATAATCCTCCTGATTTTTTTAAGATAATCCGTGTCCATACTGTACTGACCGGCAGCAAAAATAAATTCCGCAGGACTGAAATGAAAATAAAACTGAGGCACTTCAGATGATTTTACTTTTTCAAAAGCAAATGCTCCTGCGAAATGGGTTTTGTAAGGTCTTTTATCCTTTGCAAACCTTGTATCTCTGTTTATTCTGAAAATTGATTTATAATTGACTAC
>JAFDZQ010000116.1:0-4107 GCA_018266895.1 Bacteroidota bacterium | reverse complement strand
TACATTTCATATTCATCACGGTGTTCATTAAACCAATTCCTGTTATTATTTGTACTGACGGAAAGCTTTTTTAGAAAATTCAGAGCTGTTTTTCCGAATCCGGGAAAGGGCTGAGTCAGAAGATCGCCAAGCATTTTATTAAAGTATGTTTAGTTCAAAATAAATTCAAAAATATAATTTGGAACTATTTGACCTGAAATGTCTATAATTTTCAGATTCAAAAATGTTTCTTCAATCTAAGTATTTATTACAACTTTTAAAATCATAAAATATTCTTTAAAAATTATCATCATTTAAAATGAACAGAAAACATTCTTCAGGTTTCTTATCAGTAATTTTTGCAATAATTATTACTCTCTCATTTATCAGTAAAGCTGAATCTCAGAACAGGAGTATGAATTTTTCTGTTTCAACAAATAATCTTTATTTCCCGGGAGATGAGATTAAGCTGAATATTTATTCGTATGATTATTCCGGGAAGGACAAAAATGGAAAAGAAAGTATCCGGTTCAATATCAGCATTTTAAAAATTAAAGATATCAATGATTTTTATTCGAAGCAGTCTTCAAGATACAGCCTGGATGTTCTCAGCAAAGACAGTCTCAACCTTACCTATCTTACGGAAGAAGTTTATTCATTCAATAAATACATAAAACAGAAGAATGAATATAATTATTTTTACGTCAGCGAATCTGTCCCTCTCAACATTAAATCAAAAGGCGCTTATCTGATAAAAGTCACTTCAGAAAATAAAGTCGCATACTGCGGATTAATAATTTCAGAACTCGGCGTAGTTTCAAAAGCCGGAAATAATTCTATGCTTGCATTTACAGTTGACAGGAAAACAGGAGCTCCTGTAACAGGCGCTGATCTGAATTTCTATATTGGCGGGAAAAAATCCGGTTCAGGTAAAACTTCTGAGGGAATGCTTTTTCAGAATATAAATTATCAGGGAAATAATTCTGAAGATAAAGACCTGATACCGATGATCATTGGCCGGTACGGAGATGATGTTATAGTTTCGGATACTTATCTCTACTTCGGAAATCCGGGGAACCGTTATTATACTTACATTTATACACAGCAGCCGGTTTACAGAACTAATTCAGATGTAAATTTCAAAGGCATAATCAGAATTAACAACGGCTCAGGACTCGAACCCTTAAAAGACAAAGTCATAACAGTCACTGTAAAAGACTCAAGGGCAGCGGAAGTTTATAAAAAGACTGTTAAAACAAATAACGAAGGGAGCTTTGACGGAACTTTCAGGATAGAAGAAGAAGCTCCGCTCGGAGAATACAACATATTTGCTGTTACAGATGATAATTATTCTTATTCATCAGGATTTACCGTTGAGCAGTATAAAAAACCCGAATTCAAAGTCACTGTCAAAACAGACAAAAGTCAGTATTTCGGCAGGGATGAATTAAAAGCTGAAATCAATGCGAAATATTACTTCGGAAGTCCTGTAAACGGAGCAAATGTCGAATATAACATTTACAAGATCAGATATTACAAGCCATGGTGGAAATTTTCGGAATATGCCTGGTGGTACGAAGACTATTTTGACAATCAGGATGATAATCAGAAATTCAGTGGAGCTGAGTTTATTTACTCCGGAAGCGGTACATTAGACAATGAAGGAAATCTTAAAATAGATTACAGCATAAATGAAGATTTCAAAGATGAGTCGGTAAATGACTGGTGGTACCGGTCTTATTATATGGATACTGATTACAAGTATATTGTTCAGGCAAAGGTAACGGACAAATCACGCAGGGAAATTTCCGGAACTTCATCGGCATTTGTAACAAGAGGCGGATTTTATATGAATGCCAGAACCGACAAATATTTATACAAGCCCGGAGATTTTGTTAATATTGAAGTAATTGCAAATGACTTTTCGGATCAGCCTGTACAGACAGAATTTGAAGCAGTAATTTATAAATCGACCTGGTCACGGTATGACTATAAGGAAAAAAAGGATTATGTTAAAACCCTTTCCGGAAAGACACTGACAGACGGCAAGAGCATAGTTTCTTTCAATATCGGAGACGGGGATGTAGAAGGCGCGTATTCCGCAGAGATAAGGGCAAAAGACGGCAGATCCAATCTAATTACAGCCGGCGCTTATTTTTATGTATCGAAAGGCGATATGTCGTGGTATTACAATCAGTCAGGAGGAGTGCAGATAATTACGGATAAAGACAGTTACAAAAAGGGAGAGATCTGCAAAGCTCTGATTATGCTGACTAATCCTGATGTCAGCGCTTTAGTGACAACAAATACAGACGATATCATTACTTATTCCGTTGAAAAGTTTTCAGGTACATCTAAACTAATTGAGATACCTGTTACAGACAAATATATTTCCGGTTTTGAGATCAATGTTAATTATGTTTATAACGGAACATTTGTTAATTCGGGTAAGCCCGTTCTGGTAATTCCGGAAGATAAATTCCTTACGGTCCTCATCGATCCTTCAAAGTTAATTTATAAACCCGGAGAAGAAGGTAAAATAAAAGTTAAAGTGACGGATAATTACGGTAATCCTGTAAAAAATTCAGAAGTATCCGTCGGAATAGTCGATGAAAGTATTTATTCCATTAAGGAAGATAATACAAAGGACATAAGAAAATTTTTCTACGGGAGGAATTATAACGGAGTCTCCACTGTATTTAACAGCAATAACATCAGCAACGGCAATTCCCGTCTGATCACAATCTATGAAAGATTCAATATTAAAAATACATCCGAATCGGATCTTGCTACGGTAAAAGGAAGACTTCTCAGAAAAAATAATTCACCCATACAGAATGCCGTTATTGTAATTGATGAAGATTTTCAGGCGGCAATTACAGACAGTGAGGGTAATTTTGAGTTCAGGCTGCCTGAAGGCAAATATACAATCAGCGCTTATTACAGCGGAATTTCAAAAGATGATCTGACTGAAATTACACTGTTTAAAAGGCAGGTCAGGGAAATTACATTATACAATGACAGGGATCTTAATGAACAGATTCCAGAGCAGTCTGATTTTGACGGCAGAGGTGAATTGAGGGCAGGAGTCACTGACAGATCTGCTACTAAATTCAAGAATGGTGATGCCAAGTTATCAATGCAGGAAAATGCCGTTACAACCGTTGAAAGCGGGTTGAATTCAGAAAAGGAATTCGTTCAGGCAGATGTGAGGTCAGACTTTAAAGATGCCGTGCTGTGGTCTCCTTATTCTGTGACAGATGACAACGGTTATGCCGAAGTAAGTTTAAACTTTCCTGATAACCTCACAGAGTGGAGAATTACTTCAAGAGTAATTACGGAAGATACAAAAGTCGGTCAGTCGGTCAATACTGTTATAACGAGAAAAGACTTACTGGTTAGAATGGAGACTCCAAGATTTCTTCAGGAGAATGACGAAGTTACTGTATCAACGATTATTCATAATTATCTGTCATCGGCAAAGAAAACAACGGTAAGATTCAAGGGTGATAAAATAATTACGGAGAATCAGAGCAATGAAAAGACTCTGACTATAGAACCGAATTCAGACGTGAGAATCGACTGGAAGATAAAAGTAAGCGAACCTCTCGGGGAAGCTACTCTTTACGCCGAGGCACTGACAAACGAAGAGTCCGATGCAGTTGAAATAAAAGTACCGCTGCAGCCAAAGGGGTTAAAAGTAGAATTTAATTCAATTGCTGATTTTTCAGATGAAAGCAAGACTGAATATAAAACAATAAACATTCCTGAAGGCACGGATATGAGAAGCACCGGAATGAAGTTATCAGTTGATGCGTCATTAGCCTCGACCGTTCTTACATCTCTTGATGATCTTGCAGGATATCCTTATGGCTGTGTTGAGCAGACTATGAGCAGATTTCTTCCTACAATAGTCGTAGCTGATGCTTTTAAAGAAATAAATGCCCCGATAAACGAAGCGACAAAAACAAAACTTCCCGATATGGTATCAAAAGGTTTGCAGCGGCTCTACAGTTTCCAGCATCCGGACGGCGGATGGGGATGGTGGGAAAATGACAATTCAAATCCTTACATGACCGCTTATGTGGTTTACGGACTTTCGCTTGCGAAAAAAGCCGGATATGATAT
>JAFDZQ010000115.1:15941-16343 GCA_018266895.1 Bacteroidota bacterium | reverse complement strand
TGTTCCAAAAAGTTTGCTTATTAATATCTAAAATTTAGAACACACATAATGCAAACTTTTTGGTCACCCCGCCTGAGAAATTAATACAAATCAATTTTATATGCGGGCAGGCAACAACCAAACTCCTGACCGGCGAAGCACAATACCGGTTATCTTTCATTTAAAACTTCCAGATAGTTTTCCAAAAACCCAAACTCATCTTTTCCTGTATAATAAAATCCTGCTGAAGAATATTTATAATCCTGTGGCTCAGCAGCAAGATTCCATTTAGGTTTAATGGGATTGCCATGAATATAATTTATTTTCTGTTCAACTACTTTTTGTGAATACATCGGCACCGATAGCGGATTCCTTTCCCAGAATTGGTACTTTCTGTCTTTCGCATTAATATACATTGAATTA
>JAFDZQ010000115.1:0-15894 GCA_018266895.1 Bacteroidota bacterium | reverse complement strand
AAATCTCTCTGAAAATCGGATTTCTCCAGGTTCTCATTTATTCTCCAGACAGTATGGTAATGGTTCGGCATTATAACAAAAGCAAATATTCTTACACGATTTTTATTCACTAAGAATTTAAAACTTTCGATAATAATATCTTTATATTTATCAGGATTCAGAATGTGTTTCCAATTAAGAACAGTAGCTGTGAAGAAGAAAAAGTTTTTTATCATCGTATTCGTATATAATATTCACAAATCGGACTAAATTAATTTCTAACTTCATTACTATCAAGTTTAAACTATGCTCCGTTGTGTTGATTTACCTGAACTTTTGTTGTTGGTGGCCAAAAAGTTTGCAAATAAATGTAATCTATCCCGATATTCAATCACGCAAACTTTTTGAACACCAACAACGGCGGAAAAGCCGGAAATTATCTGTCATAAAGTCAAAGTGCAATAAATTCTAACTTATATTCACTTTTGCATGGTAAATGAATTCAAACAGGCAGGAAGTTATTCAGTTACATTTGATGCGGCAGATTATCCAAGCGGAGTTTATTATTATAAAATAAAAACAGGGTCTTTCGTTCAGGTGAGGAAGATGATTTTGATAAAGTGAAAATTATTATGTCTACATTAACAATGCCGGATTTGAGATTATTCAGATCCGGCTTTTTTATTTAGAATTTATCGAACCGGAATTGCTCTGTCAATAAAATCTCAAATCTGATTACCCGTTGAATTTTTTAAAATTCAAGAGAAATAATTAACAATTCAAATTTTTACAAAAATTTCTTACTAACATTTTTGAGATACTATTCTTAGTTTGACTGCATAAAAAATTTATATAAACCAATTTGAAAAAGAAATTATTCCTCTGCCTGCACGGACATTTTTATCAGCCGCCGCGGGAAAATCCGTGGACAAATGAAATCGAACCTCAGCCCTCCGCAGCTCCCTTCCATGACTGGAACGAAAGGATCCTTCAGGAATGCTATAAACCCAACGGCGAAGCTGTGATAGTAGACATACACGACAATGTCATTAAAAGAATAAATAATTACGAATATTTTAATTTTAATTTCGGTCCGACGCTTCTGCACTGGATTAAAAACAAGCATCCGGGAACTTACAGTAAAATTACTGAAGCCGATAAAATAAGCGCAAATAAAAACAATGGTCACGGCAATGCAATTGCAATGATATACAATCATGTCATTATGCCTCTTGCAAACAAAAGAGATAAGATCACGCAGATAAGATGGGGACTTGAGGATTTCAGAATTCATTTCGGAAGGGAATCGGAAGGAATCTGGCTCCCGGAAACCGCCTGCAACATTGAAACTCTTGAGACTCTGATTGAAGAGAAAATCAGATATATAATTTTAGATCCGTCACAGGCGGATTCTGTCAGGAAACCCGGTTCGGATAAATGGGAAGATGTGACTTCAGGTAACATTGACACGGGAATTCCATACAGATATTTTTCCTTACATGATAAAAAGAAATATATTGACATAATTTTTTATGACGGACCGCTTTCAAAGAACATCGCTTTTGATGATCATATTTTCAGTGCGGAAAAACTTATGAAGAGACTGAATGAAGTTAAAGTATCCGCCGAAAGGTCAGAAAATTTAGTAGGAGTTGCAGTTGACGGTGAAACATTCGGTCATCACAAAAAATATACGGAAAGAACTCTTTCTTATCTTTTCTCGGAACTGATCCCTTTTTCAGAATTTGAAATCATAAACTTCGGAAATTATCTCTCTTCACACAAACCCGATCACGAAGTCAGGATCAGAAAAGGAATTAACGGTGAAGGCACATCCTGGAGCTGTCCTCACGGAGTCGGCAGATGGAAAGAAAACTGCGGCTGCGGCAGGACTGATGAATATCCGTCTCAGGAGTGGAGAACTCCGCTTCGTGACAGCCTCAATAATCTCAGAGACGAACTTGCACTTATCTTCGAAAACACAGGAAGTCATTTTTTAAATGATGTGTGGGAAGCTAGAAACGGATATATCAGATTAATTGCTTCATCTTCCGATGAGATGTACGAAAAAAATAAAACTGAATTCTTTGAAAAGTACTCCGTAAAGAAGTTAACTGACCCTGAAAAGGAAATGTGCATTAAGCTTCTTGAAATGCAGAAGTATTCGATGTTCATGTTCACAAGCTGCGGCTGGTTCTTCTCTGATATCTCGGGAATTGAAACTCTGCAAATCCTTGAATATACAGCAAGAGCAATGGAAATAGCATTTGAACTGACAGGAATAAATACAGAACCGGATTTTATAAATTCAATTGCAGCTGCAAAAAGCAACTCTGAAGATTATTCAAACGGAAGAGATCTGTATTTAAAAAAAGTAAAGAAGAAAAGATCCGGCAATGATTTTTAATCTGCGTAAAGATTAATTTTAAAAAATAAATTTCTCAATTGGACTACAACTCTCTGTTAAATACTTACTCGTCATCTCTCTGGAAAAAAATCGGTGTTCAGAAAAGAGCCGGAGTAGCACTGCCTCTATTTTCTGTTTACTCAAAGAACAGCATTGGTACGGGTGAAATACCTGATCTTAAAAAAGTAATCGACTGGTGCAGGGTTACGGGAATGTCCGTGATACAGCTTCTGCCGCTGAATGAACTCGGATCGGATAACGCTCCTTATAATGCAATCAGCACGTTTGGAATCGAACCGATGTACATTTCCATAAAAAAACTCAGGAATGCTGATCTGAAACCGTTCAGAAAAGAAATACGAGCGTTGAAAAAGAATTTTCCTGCGGGAGGTTCAAAAGTTAATTATAATATCAGAACTGAAAAACTTCTTCTTCTTAAAAAAATTTTTTCAGCTTCCGTTATTACCGGGCTTGCTGACTTTGAGACCTTTAAGAAAAACAATTTTCACTGGCTGAAGTATTACTGTTTGTTTAAAATCATATCAGGCATGAACTCCGGTAAAAATTGGTCAGAATGGGATTTGAAATACAGATACATCGCCTCATATACAGCAGAAAAGATCCTGAAAGACAATGAGAATGAAATTAATTTTTACATCTGGGTTCAGTGGCAGCTTTATGAACAGCTCATCTCCGTAAAAAAATACGCAAAGAGGAAAAAAGTTTTCATCATGGGCGATATACCTTTCCTTGTTTCCAGAAACAGTGCTGATGTCTGGGCTTACAAAAATTATTTCAAGCTTCAGCTCTCATCAGGAGCCCCGCCTGATATGTATTTTTCCAAAGGGCAGAGATGGGGAATGCCTCCTTATAACTGGGATAATATAAGCGCTGATAATTACAGTTACTTCCGTGAAAAAATAAAGTATGCGGAAAACTTTTTTGATATGTACAGAATAGATCATTTCGTAGGACTCTTCAGAATCTGGACAATTGATCTCAGAACACCTGAGGAATCAGGCGGGATGGATGGGAAATTCGATCCTGAGGATGAAAGATACTGGGAAGGACAGGGAAGAAATATTCTCAGAACAATGATTAACTCTTCTGAAATGCTACCCTGCGCGGAAGATCTCGGCACTGTCCCTTATTGTTCGGATAAAGTTTTGAAAGAATCCGGTGTTACCGGAATAAATGTTCAGAGATGGGAAAAAGATCCGGATGACGATTTCAATTTTATTTCTCCCGCTGATTACAGAATAAATTCCGTAGCAACTGTTTCGACTCACGATTCAAGTTCGCTTCCGGCATGGTGGGAGAATGAAGCCGGAACCGTTGATGAAATTTCATTCAGACAGATCTGCGAAAAATTTATTTCATCTCCGGATAAATATTCCGAAATAAAAGATAAGCTGTTTGATAAAGAATTATCGGGGAACGGCAGATTATACTGGAAAGAAGAAGTTACAGATAAGGCAAAGTTACTTCATATTCTCGGTCTGGATTATGAGACCGGAAGAGAATTCCTTGAAATGTACATTTCATCTTTTAATGAAAAGAAAAAATTCCTGAATTATATCGGAATGGAAGGAGATTCGGAACACAATGTTTCGGTTCATTTTATCAGATCTTCCCTTGAAAAGATCAGCAGTTCTTCTTCGGTCTTCAGCATTCAGCTTTTAATGGAGTATCTTTATCTGGATCCGGGTTTACTTGAAAAATTCAGGGGATGGGAATACAGGATTAATTTTCCCGGAACTGTAAAGTCAGATAACTGGTCTGTAATTTTTCCTGTTTCACTTGAAGAGTTAATTGAATTCGGGATCAATGGTGAAATAAGAGAGATAAATATGAAATACGGCAGGATCTAAAATTTTCTGAAAGCGAAGAAATGCTGTTTTATGTACGCCTTTATGTCTGCCAGCACTACAATAAAATAGTTTTTATGCGGAAATTCTTTTTCCGATAAGGGATAATCCGGAGTATCGCTCAGACCGAATCTTTGGGGTTTTCTGATCTCAGGATCAGGGAAAAAAGCAGTACCGAAAAGCCAGTCCCAGACTGCTAACTTTGTCGAAAAATTATTCTGATATTCTTTTCCGCCGTCATCGGAATGATGCCACCGGTGCATTTCGGGTCCGTTTATAAAATACTGAAGCTTCCCGAGCCTGACATCTATATTTGAATGAATGAACATGCCCCAGATTGCGCTGATCATTCCTTTGTATATTGCAACTTCAGGCGCAGCGCCGAGAAGAATTATCGGAGCAAACTCAACTGTCTGATTGATAAGTATTTCTAATGAATGTGACCTGGCTCCAGACAGCCAGTCAATCGTTTTAGGCGAATGATGAGCTTCGTGCGTCCTCCAGAGAATTTTATTATGATGCTGCCATCTGTGAAACCAGTAAATGTAAAAATCATGTGTTACAAGAAAGAATAATACCTGAACCCATACCGGCCAGCTTCCTATCAGACTGTACTGATAAAGTTCCGTATTGTATTTGATCCAGTTAAGAAACCCGAATATGATCAGCCCCAGCACATAACTCTGAAAAATGGAATACATCACTATGTCATTGAAAAATCCTTCCCGGAATATCTTCTGACCTTTTGTGTAAGGATAATATTTTTCCAGAACAATCATTAAGACTGCTGCTGCGGAAATTATTATTAATGATAAAATCTGAAGTGACATAGTACAAATTAATAAATCAAATTAAACAATTTAATGTAAATTTATTATTTGACGAAATTTGTTTTGAATAACATCCGTTCAAAATATTTTAAATTAAAAGGCTTGTGTCACACAGATTACTGAGATTAATTCAGATTAGACTCTGTACTTTCCTTTCAATTTTTGAATACATTTTCAAATGTTTTTTTACTTGAGATTACGGGAAGTGAAATTATACTGATTGGTCAGAATAAAATTAATTCTTGAATAATTATTTAAACATTATTTTAATTCTTAATTCCTAATTCGTATTTTTAATTCTTTGTTTTTATTTATTTACCCGTCGTAACTTTTTTCTCTGCCCCATCTCGCTTTCATAAACTTTCTTTACGCCGTCACCGAGAGATCTTTCAATGTCTCTGATATTCTCCACAAGTCTTTTGAATCCGCCCGGTTCCACAGAAGCCGCCTGATCTGTTCCCCACATTGCCCTGTCCAATGTAATATGCCGTTCAACAAACGTTGCTCCCAGCGCGACAGCAGCAAGAGTCGGGGCAAGTCCGGTCTCATGTCCGGAATAACCTACAGGGATTTCGGGGAAAGTTTTTTTCAGTGTAATGATCATATTCAGATTCAGTTCTTCCAGTTTGCACGGATAAGAAGAAGTTGAATGTGCAAGAAGCAGATTCTCACTGCCTATTGATTTAACCGAATCCTTTATTTCTTCAAAAGTTGACATTCCGGTAGAAAGCATAAGGGTCTTTCCTGTAGATCTTTTTTTATTCAGCAGCCCGTAATCTGTCAGTGAAGCAGAAGCTATTTTATAAATCGGAGGATCAAAGTGTTCGATAAAATCCACAGACTCTTCATCCCAGCATGAAGCGAACCAGGTTATTTTATTTAATCTGCAATACCTGTCTATCTCCGAGAAATCTTCCAGACTTAATTCTATCTTATGTCTGTACTCAATATATGTCATTCTTCCCCACGGAGTATCACGTTCGATATTCCACTGATCCTTCGGAACGCACAGCTCGGGAGTTCTCTTCTGAAATTTTACTGCATTACAGCCCGCGTTGACTGCAGCTTTGATGAGTTTCTTTGCAAGCTTTAATGAACCGTTGTGATTGATTCCTATTTCAGCAATTATAAAAGTGCTTTCTCCGTCACCGATAAACGTATCTCCGGCTTTTACTTTTGCCATAATATTTAATTTAATTTTAAGGAATAAATAATAAAAAGTTTATTGCAGCTTTTTGGGTTTTAAATTAAAATTAGATGTCTTTCTGAATACGGGCTCTACAGGTTCTCCTTTGAGATACTCCGCTACTTTTTTATCATCTACAGCTTTCTTCAGCAAAGGTAAGACTTTTTCATAACATTTTAATGTATATTCCGCATCCTCATCGGAATGCGAAAAACACATATTGTGAAATCCCGACCAGAGTATTCCGTTCTTTATCATTTCCTGCTGAACCAATGATTTCATCTCAAGAGGATTGCATCCCGATTTGAAGGGATCGAATGTAATGATCGTTCTGCAGTTGTATCCCGAACACTGAGTATAATCCATTCCGAGTCCGGCTGAAATTTTATTGTATCCGTCCTTAAGTTTTTTTCCCTGCATTGAAAGGAATTCCGGAACATTCTTTTCGGAGATCTCATTAATCGTTGCCATTCCTGCGGCAAGCGATAATGCCTCACCTCCGAAAGTAGTAAAGAAAAATACATCCCTGTCAAACAGTCTCATCACATCTTCTCTTCCGGTTAATACGGATAACGGCATTCCGTTTGCAATCGCTTTGGAAAAACACGCAAGATCAGGTTTGATCCCGAAATATTCCTGCGCTCCTCCGACGGCAATTCTGAATCCCGTCCACATTTCATCAAATATTAAAAGACTTCCGTTCTTTCTGCATACTTCCTGAACTTCCTTAAGAAAGTCATTCTTTGCCTCTTCAAAAACAAACGGCTCAAGAATTACACAAGCCGTATCAGCATCAATTGACTGTTTCAGATTTTCAATATCGTTATAATTAAAAGTAAACGTCAGATCTTGTACTGCAGCGGGAATTCCGGCGTCCCTGTCAGTTACTCCAATATACCAGTCATGCCATCCGTGATAACCGCAGCACAGAACCTTTTCCCGTCTGGTAAATGCTCTTGCAACCCTGACTGCCGCAGTAGTCACATCACATCCTGTTTTGGAAAATCTAACCGACTCAGCATTCGGAACGATGCTTCTGATCTTTTCCGATAACTCAACTTCAAGCGGATGCATCATAGAAAAAGTAATACCGTCCTCAAGCTGTGTCCTTATGGCATCATCCACCCTGCCGTAACAGTAACCAAGCACAACAGGTCCTATACCCATTGTATAATCAATATATTCATTTCCGTCTGCATCCCAGACGTGAGAGCCCCTGCCTTTCTTAAGATACTTAGGCGCAATTCCCTTAATCCACTGCGTCGGACCTTTTGCAAGTGTCTGTGTGTAAGCGGGAATAAGTCCTTTGCTTCTTTTAAAAAGTTTATTTGACTCGGTAATGTCAGGAAAATCTTCGTTGAATTTTACTTTATTCATCTTGGAAAAAAAATTTAAGGAAGTGTTTTGAAACCCGCTTGAATGAAATGTTTATCAAATGCAAAAGCAGTTTTTATTTTATTACTTTTCATAATATGAAAACTCACTGCATCAGTAAAACTGAAATTCTTGTCAATATATTTTTTTAAAATCTCTATTGCCTGATCGTCATCAGTCTTTTCAATATATAAAACATTAAATGTGATTCTCAATTTATCTATAAAATTTACAGCAAATTCCTGACCTTTTCTTATCATCAATAAAGTATATGTTTCATTAATTATATAGTTTGTTGTAATAATAACAGCATTCTTCTTCTTCAGGTTTTCAAAATAATTAACAGCTTTTTTATGATTTTCATCTTTTAAGTTCAATAATGCATAGATCGCACTAGTATCGATAAATACTTTTTCCTTCCTACTTATCATATATTATAGTATTAATTTCTGCAACTTTCAGAACATCATCTATCATTCCAAAATATTTTTCGATTCCTGAATTTGCCGGAATAGAATTAAAAGCTCTGGAAGTTTGAATTTCTGACTGTTTGATCAATGATAATGTTCTTAATAAATCATCATCATAACAATTTGTTTTTACTTCTTTAAGCAGTTCGGGTAAAACTGTTTCTCTAAATGACAATAAAATAATTTTATTCTCTTCCACTTTAAGATCTTTGGCTACTTCTTTTCTCCACAAATTATATTCGTCGTTTGTAAACTTAAAATACCACAGACAGTATACTCTAACTACCTCTTCATATTTGAATCCGTATCTTTCATAAACAGATGAAATTGGCTTTAAATAGTTTTTCCCTTTCGCTTTATCATTTCTATTACCGGCTGTCTCTTTATCCTTAGGATTTCCTTTAAATTTATATATGAATATTTTTTTTAAATAATCTAATCCAGCTGTCCAATGTTCCTCATGTGTAATTCCAATTTCTACATGGAAAAGTTGTGTATTCTCCTTTTCCGGTTTCAATGCAAGTAAATCGAATTGTCTGTTGTTACTTCCTGGTATCTTAACATCAGAAATTGTGAAACAATTTTGTACAAATCTATAATAGAGTTCTACGATGTGTTCGGTTGCATTCATTTTAGAAAAATAAGTTTTTACATTTACTGCTGAATTAAAATAACCACTATTATTAAAATATAAACTTCAATTAACAAGAATTCTTTCCGCAATTTTCTCTCCCGTAAATCCCTCATATTCAAGCACATCTTGTAACAGCGCAGGCTTGAACCAACTGTCTTTCAACGCTACCGGCAATACATCACAAATGATCTTTTTTCTTAAAAACAATTCGGCTGTAACTGAATACAGTCCTCCGGTTATAAAATGATCTTCAATAGTTACAAGAAGTTTTGAATTATCAGCTGCATTTAAAATTGCTTCTTCATCTACCGGCTTAACTGTTCTGAGATTTATCAGACCAACTGACAATCCCTTCGTCTCAAGAATTTCTTTCGCTTCAACCGCCTGACTGAACAATACCCCGTAAACAATTATAGTCACATCTTTTCCTTCGCTCACAACTTCCGCTTTTCCGATTTCAAAATCCGGCGAGTGTTTATAAACCGATTTGAGATTATTGTACCGGATGTAAAACGGCTCAGGGCTTTCCAAAACTTTTCTTAATCCGATCAGCATATCTTCTTCATCAGCCGGACAAAAAACATTAACATTCGGAATTCCCCGCATTATTGAAACATCTTCAATCGCCTGATGTGTCGGTCCGTTCGCCTCGGATAAAAATCCCGAAAATCCGCCTACAAGTTTTACCGGAAGATTCCCGATACCTACATCTGTTCTTATGAATTCAAACGCTCTCATTGTAAGAAATGAAGCAAGCGCATGAGCAACAGGAATTCTTCCTCTTAATGCAAGCCCCGCTGCGACTCCAACCATCGTCTGCTCGGTAATGCCAGTATCAATAAATCTGTCACCAATCTGATCCGGCAGGTTCCGTATTGCGGCTCTGTTCTCTGAAGTGAGGATCATAAACCGTTCGTCTTTTTCTACAAGATCTTTTAAAATTTCTTCGTATGTCATTAATTTATTTTCTTATAGTGTGTTTTTGTAAAAGTTCAATTATCTCGCAACTATCGTCTCCGATGTCAGTTCGGTTATTTTTCCTCCGTGAAGTTCTTTTAAAAGCATTTCCACTTCATCATTTGTAAAATTAGCGAACCATCTGTCAGCCCTGGCTTCAATGCTAGGCAGCCCATTGCCTCTTCGTGTTTCGGCTATTACCAGATTCGGCTTTCCCGTTTCAATTGAGAATTCCGAAAATGCTCTTTCCAAATCTTCAAAGTTGTGCCCGTCACATGATCCTGTTTTCCATCCGAATGCTTCGAACTTATCACTGATGGGATTCAGAGGTATGAGTTTCTCTGTTTCAATATTCGCCTGAAAATGATTTCTGTCAACAACTGCAATTAAATTATCTAATTTCTTTGCTCCTGCAACCAGCGCTGCCTCCCATACCGAACCTTCGTCCAGTTCACCGTCTCCTAGTATGACAACTATTTTATTATTCTGTTTTCTGAGTTTACAATCAATCGCAACTCCAATCGCAATGCTCAGCAGATGTCCGAGCGAACCCGAATGAAATTCTATTCCCGGAATGTTCCTGTTCGGATGCCAGTAAATGAAATCATTTGTCTTCAAATGATTCATAAGTCTTTCCTTTTCAATAAATCCGATTTCCGCAAATGTCCCGTACAAAGCAGGTACATCATGACCTTTCGATAAAAACAAATAATCCCTGCCCGGGTCTTTAAGATTGTTTTTATTTACATTTAAAAACTCTTTGTAAAGATAAACAATCAGATCAGCGCAGGACAGGGAAGCTCCGATAAAGCATCCTCCGTCACCGGACATTCTGATAATATGCTCCCTTACTCTGAATGCCGTTTCTTTCAGTTCGCTTAATTTCTCCTTCTTCATTTATTTCAGATTAATTCAATAAATATTTTTTTCATTTTACAAAGTCTCAATTCTATTTGTAATTTGTAATTTGTAATTTTACATCTTCTCACGTCTGACCTGTGAGGTTTGAAAATGAGAAACCGTCTTCAGTTCACTTAGATGGTTTCTGTACCAGTTCACTCCGTTATACATTTCATTGATCTTTTTTATTTCAGGTTTCTTATCAAGAAGCATCATAATGTCGCAGAGCTTAAACATTTTCTTTTCATCATAAAGCTCATCATAAACTCTTTTAATGAATTCATAATCTTCGGGATAATCTATCGTTAATCTGCAACTCATCGAAAGATCAAGACCTGTTTCCCATTCAACATTTCCTATTCTGAACCTTTCCGGTCTTTCCCAGATGAAAGGAGTCGTATGCTCCCTTTCAAAATCTTTTTCGGCTTCATTCCATGCCTGTTTTAAAATTTCCACCGGCATTATTTCGACATCCTGTCCGTCAGGATAAGTCGCCGGATGAAGATTGCTTACAAAGTCGAATTTGTTTTCATTTTCTTTGTAATAATTTATCACCCTGTCAATCACATCAGGACATATCAGCGGACAATCAGAAGGTGTTTTAATTACAACATCTGCATCGAACTCAATTCCCGCTTTATAATGCCTGTCAAGAAGATCATCCGGATGACCTCTGAAAAAATTCATATCATACTCTTTGCATAAGTAAGCCGTCTCATCATCAGCTTTATCGGTAGTCGTGGCTATAACTACCTGCTTATCCGAAGCAGATCCGCAGATTCTTTCATATATTCTGTAAAGCAGAGGTTTACCTGACAGGGGTAGAAAAATTTTACCCGGAAGTCTGGATGAATTTTTCCTTGCCTGTATGACAATAAGTATTTTCCGGTCTTTGTTATAATTCATTTGAATAAAGTATTTCAGAAGTCAGGCAGTTTTGAAATTTATATTCAAATTACTGTTTTCGCCTGTCTGATGTAATTCATTTCCTGAATGAGTTTCTTCTTCTATGAGTTTGCGGCATATTCCGGAAATAATTTCAGCGGACTTACCGCCGTTTTGAATAGGCAGAAGTTTTCTGAGATCCTGAGTATCGAAATATGAATAAACTTTCTTGCCCAGAACAAGTCCGACATATGAAACGGTTGAATACATTGTGATCAGAATATCGCAGTTGGCTACCATCTCATTTGTGTTTCCTTCAATAAAAATAAGAGAACCCGGAGCATATTTATTTATTTCTCTTGTGGAGCGGGAAATGTTTTCATTCGGATGGAGTTTGAATATCATCTTCCTGCCTTCTGAAAGAGATACGGCTTTCTGAATGAATTTTTTTCTGTTCTCATACTTGAATGTTTCACGTGAATCCGAGGAGCATACAAGAGCATAATTTTTATACGGAAAATTATTATTTGCATATTTCGCGCAGTCGTCAAAGTTCGGAATTCCTGTAACCAGGATCTTTTCAGGTCTAACGCCTTTACGGATGAAGAGTTCCCTGTAACCTTCAGAAGCTACGCAGAAATAAGTATAGGCATCGGAAAGTCCCGTAGAAGCAGTGCCTCCGAAGTATCTCGGTATGCCGAATTTTTTCGCCATGTGAAAAAAAATATTTTCCGGATCTGTCATTCCTTCCTGCACCATTATCATTTTCTTGTTCAGAAGATTTTTAGCCACGATAAGGTCGCTGCAGATAACTATAAGATCATAGTCATTCTTTTTACCTTCATAATCAGTCTTTAGACCGTGTTCCCTGAAATAATTTTCGGTCTGTTCCCTGAACTTTCCACCGAGAACTGAAAAATCCAGAAGACCGAGCTTTGCAAAAATCCTTTCAAGCCCGTCAGAAAAAAATGCCGAATAAAAATGTTCGTAATCATTTAAATAGCCGGATATCTGATGAAGCATTGTTGTCTGATTGCGTGATCCGCATATAAAAAGAATTTTTTTCTTTTTCATGAAAACAAATTAATCAAATACGGATATTTTTAATACGGTAAATTTAATGGCTTAATATCAGCTTATCATTAAGTTTGTGAATTAATGATTACAGCTTTAGGATTTATCACAGAATATGCCGCTAATAAAATGAATTTTAAAAATTTAGTAGGGGAGTGTCTCAACTTTTATAGCACAGTGACACAAAGTCACAGAGAGTTTTGTTTTCAATGTATAATTTCTCTGCGTCTCAGAGTCTCTGCCTTTAAATTCATTTTTGAGATACTCTCCGGACAGAGGAAGCTGGTTGAAAAAAAATCTTAGTTTTAATATAACTTGGGACTTTTTTGATTTGAAAAAGTTAAAACCGGAATTAATCGTCTTTTGCGAAACATCAGTTATTAATCTATGGATTCATTTTTGAATGTAACAATGAATTCTGTTCCTTCATTCTTCCTGCTCTTTACTTCAATCTCTGCATTGTGTCCTTCGAGAATTTTCTTCACAAGACTTAATCCGAGTCCGTAGCCTCTGATTTTCTTATCCCTCGATTTGTCAATTCTGTAAAACGGCTCGAAAATTTTTCCGAGCTCTTCTTCATCTATTCCTCTGCCGCTGTCCTTTACGGAAACGGAAATACGATCATTAAAGTCATTTCTTTCATAGATATCGACTCCGACAGATTTGCCTTCAGAATATTTCACTGCATTATCAATAATGTTCCTGAAAACTGTTTCAATTTTTCTTCTGTCAATTAAAATTTCCTTTACGGCGAATTCAGAGCTGAACTTTATATCCTGATTCTCAAATTTTGCAATGACATCTCTTACAAGTTTCACAATGTCTGTTCTTTCAAAACTGAATTTTCTCTGTTCATATTCCATTCTGTATGTTTCGAGAAGTTCCGTGATCATAAGCTCCATCTCTTTGATGTCATCAAGTATCTTATTGTGAATTTTAGGGTCATCAATGAACTCATTTGCAAGTTTGATTCTTGTAAGCGGACTCCTCAGCTCATGCGATACATCTATAAGCAGGGTTTCTTTTGACTTAATCATTTCGGAAATATTCTCTTTCATCTCATTGATCGAAGCGGCAAGATTTCCGAGTTCGTCTTTCCTGTCCACAATAATCGTATTGTCAAAATTTCCCTCACTGATTAATTCAACACCTTCGGATAATTTTTTGATGGGACTTAAAATCCAGCTCAGTGCAAAATATAAAAGTACTGCAAGGATTGTGATAATTATTACCACTGCGATCACAACATTAGTCTCATTGATCAGATCCCGCGGCATAAAAGGTGAAAAGATTATGTATCCTCCGTCAGTCTTATTGACAAAAAAAGGTCTCCCTTTCATACGGACAATAAAATTCTGCTCATCAGCTCTGAAATCTTTTTCCCCGAGGAGGCGGGAAACACCCGGAATTGATTCATCATTGGTCCAGTTTATTTCAGATGTCTCAATTCTGAAATTTACTTTAAGTTCATCCGAAATTATCCTCACTGCATTAGTATCGGCCGGATCTCCGATCCTGCTGAGAATATACTTCTGTACGGAAACCGGAAATCTCTCAGGCGAGCCGGGCGGAGGACCTTTGCCTATTATTCTGGAAAGTATAAATCCGATTGAAAAGTTTGCAAGTAGAATAAATACCAGAAACAGCAGCATCAGCTTAAAAAATATCGAATATCTGTTATTCTTCTTTTTCTGCATAAAATATATATCCTACGGACTGTACTGTTTTAATTAATCTGAAATTTTTCTGTTTCAGTTTATTTCTTAATCTCGACACCATCACATCTATGCTTCTGTCATAATACTGCCAGGCAGCGCCTTTGGTTTTCTGCATCAGAAAATCACGTGACAGGACTTTACCGTTATTTTTAGCAAACAGCATCAGGATATCAAACTCAGTTGATGTCAGTTCTATGTTCTTACCTCCGAGCTTCACTGTTCTGTTCATCGGATTGATCTGAAGATCTTTAAATGAAATGAGTTCGTCTTCACTCTGACTGCCGTCAACCCTTCTGAAGACCGACTGCATTCTTGCAACCAGTTCACGCGGCTCAAACGGTTTTGCAATATAATCATCGGCACCGAGTTCCAGTCCGACTATTTTATCAGTCGTTTCACCTCTTGCTGTAAGCATTATCACCGGAACGTTGCTTGTCTTTCTTAACTCCTTCAATGTTTCAAATCCGTCCATTTCGGGAAGCATGATGTCAAGTACAATAAGATCGTATGAATTATTTTTCAGGTGATTCAGGGCACTGACGGGATTGTCCGAAGAATGCGGAATGAAATTGTATTTGGACAGATAATCTTTCAAAAGATCTGTTAATTTTTCATCGTCATCTATTAATAGAATTTTTTTCATGTACATAAATAATTAAGTCCCTACAAAATTAATTGTAAGGACTTAAAATAGCTAAACAAATAACTCAGTCTTTTCTGTTTCTGAAACCTTCCCTGTCATCGCCGGGTCTGCCCGGTCTGTCATGCATTTTCCCGAATTTTTCTTTCATGTTCTTCATTTCTTCTACCGCTTTATTTCGCTGTTGCGGAGTGAGAATTGAATGAAACTCGATTATTTTATCAAGCATGAATTCTTTCATTTCCTTCATTTCCTGTTCCTTCTTTTGTCCGAGTTCCAGAAGTTTGTTTCTGTCAATATTATCTTTTTTAAATTCATCCGCAAATTCATCGAATTTGTTTTCTCTTTCAGATTTTTTGGATTCCATTTTTTCCTTTATCTGATCTTTGATCTTTTCAACCTTAGCTTTCTGATCGGATGACAGATCGAGTGTTTCCGAGATCCTGTCAATTAAGAATGCTCCCGGACCGTCGGCAAATTTGTGAATGTGTCTTGCAAAAGCTATTCCTTTTACAGCAAGTACTGTAAAAAGAAAAATGACAACCGAAAGTACTATCTTTGATCCTGTCGAACTTAAAACTGATTTTTTCTTTGCGGGAACCTGTTCTTCCCCTTTTATCTGATCTGACATTGCAGGACTCCTTGTTTTAATTTTTAAATTTAATTTTTGTTTCATACAAATATACGGAATATTCTTTTCTGAGATGTATTTGGAATGTAAATTTATGTAACAGATGAAAATGCTGATTAGACATTATCACTCAGCTGCAATGTAAAACAAAAGTCTATGTGATAAGAAATTGTGATTTATTTAATGCAGCTAATTTATTTCTTTATGTTAATTCTCTCGAATAAATAAGCTGAACAATTTGTGATATATGCAGATAATTATTTCTTTTATAATTAAAACACCTATTGTACCATACAATTATTTTAAGCACACATCCATCCAAAACGTTTAATTTAAAATCA
>JAFDZQ010000114.1 GCA_018266895.1 Bacteroidota bacterium | reverse complement strand
ATTCCTATAGATGCAGAAACCATGCTTGCCGGAAACCTGCCTGACTATAAGCAGCTTGCGAAGTTTGTTTTTTACTTATGCACGGGAGAAAACCTGAGCGATACCAAAAGCATTAATGAGAAAAATTATTTTGTCGGGAAATTCGGGAGTTCGGCTATATATCTTATTTACAAAAAAAATTTTGAGTCATTAAAGAATCTTGCGCTGACTCTTGAGCTTGCAGAGAAATTCAAAAAAGAAAACAAGAAAAAGAGACTGATTATTTATGCTCCGGCATGTTTTCTGGATGAAGAATATCTGACAGAGAATCAGATTTCATTTGTCGGAATACCTTATAATTTATTTGAGAAAGTGTGATTTGATAATTCATTTATTAAAAGATTTGTTCTAAGGTTACAATTTGTAACATTCGAATAGTGTAACATTAGTCAGGTTTAGAGTAAACTATTTTTTTTTAAAATAAATCAGGAGAATATGAACAGGACAGAAATATTGAAAGAAGAAACAGTTGTTTCAAAGATTTATATTATCAGAGGAATGAAGGTAATACTTGACAGTGATTTGGCAATACTTTACGGAATTGAAACGAAGGCATTAAAACGATCTGTAAGAAGGAATCCGGAAAGATTTCCTGAAGATTTCATGTTTAAACTGAATCGCGAAGAATACAGTCTTCTAAGGAGCCAATCTGGCACCTTAGAAAAAGGGAAGGGGAAATACAGCAAGTATCTTCCATATGTATTTACTGAACAGGGTGTTGCAATGCTTTCAAGTGTTTTAAACTCTAAAAGAGCTATTGAAGTAAATGTTTCAATAATGAGGACATTTGTGAAAATTAGATCACTTGTTTATTCTAATATGGAACTTAAAGAGAAATTAAAAGAGCTTGAAAGAATTACTAACGACAGGTTTAAAGAAAATGACAAAAAGATTAAGTTAATATTCGATACTATTAAAAGCTTGATTATTCAGGAATCAAAGCCAAAGAGAGAAATCGGATTTCAATTACCAGAAAAAAATAAATAAGTTTTATTGTTCTGAGATAAAATTAAAATATGTATTTAAAAAATTATCAGAAAAGAGTTGTTGAGTATGTAAAAACCTTCTTAGAAACTTGTTTTGAGACCAAAAAAGAAATCGAAGCGGCGAAACTTGCTTTACCCGAGAACATCAGAAATACAGTTGATCTGAACTGGGTTGAAACCGCTTTTACTAAACTTAATCTGCATTATGCTGACAAGTCTAAAAACGGTTTGGGAGAATATTATCCCAGGGTTTGTATGAAAATACCTACCGGAGGCGGCAAGACATTATTAGCGGTAGAAGCGATAAGAGAATATCAGAATTACTTTGCAAGAAGAAAAACAGGGCTTGTAGTTTGGATAGTTCCGAGCGAGACAATTTATTCCCAGACATTAGACAAACTTAAAGACAAGAGTAATCATTTAAGACAACTGCTTGACCAGTCAAGCGGAGGCAATACTATTATTTTGGAAAAAGGACAGAGACTGACTTTAGATGACATCGAAAATAATCTTGTAATATTGTTTGTTATGATACAGGCGATCAGCAGGGCAAATGCAAATGAATCATTAAAAGTGTTTCAGGACAGCGGAGGGTTTGAAAGTTTTTTTCCTGCCGAAAACAGAAATGATCTTCATAAGAAATTAATAGAGCAGGTACCAAATCTTGATAAATTATCGGATATTGATAATGCATATCCTTTGGTGAAGACAAGTCTTGGAAATGCTATAAGATTAACAAATCCGCTGATAATAATTGACGAGATACATAAAGTTTATACGGATTTGGGAAAACAAACAATTGACAATTTAAACCCTTCATTAATTCTCGGACTATCTGCGACTCCAAAAGCAGGAATGAATAAGATTATCAGCATAACAGGTCTTGATTTAAAAGAAGAGCAAATGGTAAAACTCGATTTGCATATTAATCCTCCTGCTTCTCAAAGGATCAATGACTGGCAATCAATGATAAGAGAAATAATAAATAAAAGGAAATCACTTGAAAAAGAATCAAAGAAATATCACAGAAATTCCGGAGTGTATATAAGACCAATAGCATTATTGCAGGCAGAGAGAACGGGAAAAGATCAGAGAGCTTCAGGATTTGTGCACAGTTTAGATGTAAAGGAATTTTTAAAAGAAGAAGGGATTCCTGAAAGCGAAATTGCAATAAAGACAAGCAGTCAGAATGATATAGAAGATGTCAATTTATTTTCACAAAGCTGCGAGATAAGATATATAATTACAAAAGAAGCTTTAAAAGAGGGCTGGGACTGTTCGTTTGCTTATATACTCGGGATAATACCAAACGTTAATTCAAATACAGGGACGACACAATTAGTCGGAAGAATTTTGAGACAGCCTAATGCAAGTAAAACCGGAATAAAGTTGTTAGATGAAAGTTATGTTTATTATTCACAAGGAAGTTCGGGTACCATATTGTCTCAAATATCAGCAGGTTTTGACAAAGAAGGTCTTGAGGAACTGAAAGGCAATATAATTACACATACAGGCATTAATCAGCTCAGCCCAAAAACAGTTAAGATAAAGCAAAAGTATAAAAAATACGGATACAGTTTTTATCTGCCTGTTTGGATATTTGTAACCGAAAATGAAATAAAGAGAAGATTTAATTATTATATTGACATAAAGAGTAAACTTGATTTTCGGAATTTTAAAATAAGCAAAGATGAATTTGAAAAGTTAAAGAATTCGCTAAGCAATGAAAACAAAGACAGAAAAGTATTGATAGTATCATTAGATGAGAAAAGTCAAATAACAGCAAATCAGGAAACTGAAACAATAGAAACAACCGATAAGATTAATATTAACTATCTTTCGAGGAGATTAACAGAAATTATCAACAATGCCTTTGTAGCAAGAGAAATATCCGACAATTTTTGGAAATTAATAAATGATCATCTTACTATACATGAACTGTCAGAGCACTTCGGATATATTGTTTCAGAGTTCTTAAAAATGGTAACCATTCAAAAATCGGAGTCGGAAGAAAACATTTTCAAAAAATATTTAAAAGATAATTTAATCAGTCTCGTGGTATCCGATGAAAAAGAAGGATTCAAAATACCTCATTCATTTTCAATGAATCCAAATAAGAATATAAATTCTTATGAGCATAACCTGTTTGAAGATTTTGAATCGGACAGTCTGAATTCATTGGAGAAAGATGTTGCTGAATTGCTCGAGAATCAGGAAAAAATACTTTGGTGGTTTAGAAACAAATCATACAAGGGATGGTACAATATACAAGGATGGAAAGAAAACAAGATACATCCGGATTTTGTAGCTGCGAAAAAGTCGAATACTGGGAAACTGGAAATTGTTTATGTTTTAGAAAGTAAGGGCGAGCATTTAGAAGGTAATATTGATACCGGTTATAAAAGAAAAGTTATTGACATACTTAACCGTTCCAAAATACATAAATATAAGCAGGGTAAGTTTGACTTCGGAGAAGTCAATGATAAAATCGAATTTTATGTTGTATCAGAAGATGATAAAGATAGAGAAGTGAAAGAATTGTATAAATAAAAGCTGAAGAAATTCAATTGGCAATTTTTATTAAGTTTGCAAAAAATAATAACAATGTTAAAGACATTTAACAACAAATGGACTCATAGAGATGCAGGATTAGTATTGCCGCCGCCACCGGATAATTTTATGCATAATTCTGGAATCTACTATTTGAGTGTTGCATTAGATGAAAAAGTCGGAGAAGAAGTTGTGCTTATAATATATGACGATTCGGATTTTAACAATAAGTTGGTAAATGTAAAACCTTTCAGATTTGTCATGAGCAGTATTGCTGTAAATACTAATTATGGTCCGGTCGGAGTATTTATTTTCAGTGTAGAAAACCCATTAGATAAAAATATTCCTTTTGCTTTATATGACAAGCCGGTTAATATAGCGAATTATAACATGATTAAACCATGGCTGGAACTGGCAAATCAAACTCATATTCATCTTTTATTAGTAAACAAAAAATATGACGTAGTTGGATTTTATGAATTCGAAAACACTTATAACTTTGAAGAAGCCATAGATGTGTTTATGCAATTGAAACCGGAAAATGTTGTTGATTTTGAAAAAGCGACTGAAGAATATTTCAGGGATTTCAGTTTGGAATATTTGACTGAGTTAATAAAAAACAGATATTAAATTTCGACTCTCAGTTAAATTCAATTTCATTTAGTTTTTTGAAACGAAATCAAATTAACATTATATGTTAATAAAACCGATACACTTAACATAATACTTTAAAATGCTTACTGAGTGTTCTCGTCCTGCTTCTTTGCAAACTCACCGAGATCCCTGCCTTCGGTTTCGACGAACTTTTTGATCACATCAATATTTTCAAGAATGAGTTTTGCTTTTGCAAGTCCGAATGAAAAGGAAAACTTGCTTTCGGGATTGAGGTTAAGTGTTTTGTTTCCTTTGTATTCCTGTATTTCCGCCATGATGTTTTATTCTGTTAATTTTCTGAATTTGAAATTTGACTGATCTGAAATGTACTTATAATTTTCATAAACTGTTTTTTTCAGATCCTCTTTTATTCTTTTTTTATCTTTGCATTTGTAATGTCCGTCAAAAAATTTCCAGCCGCTGCTTTCCTGTCCGAGAATTTTCTTCTGAGTAATATACGCTTCGTAATAAACCTGCACCCGGCTTTCTTCCGAACATTCGTCAGATTCAGCATTGTATCCGGTAATCTGTTCGAGTATGTCTCTTTCCTTCATATCAAGACTTTTCAAGACTTTGCTTCCGTACGGATCTGTCTCCAAGATCATTTTACCGTTTTCATACTTCATTGAATATGCGTATCCGGCGCCGAGATAATTCGGACTCAGTCTTACTTCACTCACTATTTTCGGCTGTTTGTCAATTCCCGTAACAAGCTGCGCATTGTGAATCTCAAACGGCTCAATTTGCTGTTTACTGAAATCAAAAATAAGGAACATATTATAATCATACATTGTAGCGCCTGTGCT
>JAFDZQ010000113.1:3545-18491 GCA_018266895.1 Bacteroidota bacterium | reverse complement strand
TCAAAAATATTTTGGACGGTTGTGTTTCATATCTCTTTGTCAGAATATTTTTTCATGGACTTTGATGTTAAAATCATTTCGGCTTTCTGATAAACATCTTCCGATGTAATGCTGTTGATATTCACATAAGAAAGATAATGATACTCCTTTACCAGTTCAGGGAATCTGCCAAATCCGTCTGTAATTTCTGACGGATATATTGTCTCTATGTTTTTTGATATATCTTCAGGGTACGGGTTAAATCTTCCTATGTGATTCCCGTTTGAAATGCAGACGGCTTTTGTATCCACAGAAGCCGCAATATGAACTGCGCAGGTTTCATTAGAAATCAGAAGTTTTGCATTTGCTATCAGATTTATTAATTCCGATAAACTTGTTGTGCCTGTAAGATCTTTTATTTTATCACTTCCTGATTCTTTCGTAATTATCTCAGCTGCTTTACTGTCCGAATCATCTCCGCATATCAATATACCCAGATCCGTGTTCTCCGAAATTTTCCGGCAGACTTTTCCGAAGTTTTCCGCATTCCAGATTCTTTCCTGAAAACCGGCCCCCGGAAAAATAACTACATATTCTCTTTCAGGTTTCTGTCTGATTACTTTAAAATTTGGTTTTGACAGATTTATTTTTTCCTGAATCACCTCCTCAATGAATCTTTTGTTTCTGTAAAACTGAAAAAATATCTCGAGATATTTCCTGTGATCCTTTTCGTACACGCCCTGTTCCAGAACTTTATTTATATCATGATGAAGATATACAGAGTCGGATTCTTTTTTGATGATATTCCTTATTCCTGAATGTTTGATCAGATCCTTTATTAATTTCGAACTTGTGTCGTTTGGAACTAACAAAGTTTCAAATCTCCCGCTTCGGATCTTATTCAGTATCGAAAATCTGTACAGCCATTCTGCTTTCCTCTTTATCTTCTGTTTCCGGATCCAGATAAAATTATCTATGAATTCACTGTCATAAGTCTCGGCAATGTTTTTCCATGTCTGATTTCCTGCAAGTGTGATGCTGTAATCTTTAAATCTCTCCGATTTTTTGACTGATTCAATGAAATTTCTGAAAAGGATGTAATCTCCGATTGCATCTACTCTGAGGATTAAAAGGGTTTTGTCTTTCGGAAAAAATGTCTTTAAGGAAAAATATTTGTTTAAAATCTTTATTGCTGAATTTCTGATAATAACCTTTATACTGTTAAACAATCTTTTCTTGTTTTTTATAATTTATTGTCAATTAATTTCTTAAGTCCTTTAACGCTTTCATTCGCATTTTGGAAAAGCTGAGTCAGCAAATTTCTGTCAATTGTCTTTGCCTGGTCATATCCCTTTTCAAGCTTTTCCAGTGTGAAAGGTTTTTTTATTTCTTCAATTCCAAGTTCTTCTGCAAGGGAAGTAACCTTTGAAGATCTTTCCAGGGATACAAGTCTGCAGCCCGCCCATGCCGATGTCAGCAGTGCATGATACCTTGAAGTCATTACAGTCCTGCACTTTTTGTAATGTTCAACAAGTTTACAGGTTTTTACTTCTCCGAAATAATCAGGCGTATAAATTTCAATGTTGCGGTACAGATATTTTCTGAAACCTCCGAACATTTTTTCATACAATGCATATTCAAAATTTCCTTTTTTATTAATTTCATTTCCGAATAAAAGTATCTTTCCTTTTTTGAATTTTTTCAGAAATCTGCCTATGTTATCTAAATCTTTTACTCCGGAATTTTCATCATAGTAACAAAACCCGAGTTCGTATTTTCTGTCTTCAGAATCATCTCCGCTTCTGAATATCCTTTCAAGTGATATATTTGCCAGATCTGATGATGTCGAGATTTTATCCGGAGGTATACTGAAATCATTTAAAAGAATATCAGTTGTTGCTTTGTCCCTTGTCCAGATATGATTAACGCTTTTCAGTATATTGATAAAAACTTCTTTCCTTTCAACAGCTTCTTTTTCTGCGCCAACTCCTGCAAAATAATAATCTGAATTCATTCCTTTTATTTGTTCAGAGTCAGCTTCAAGTCTGTTAATAAACCATTCCCCTGATTTTACCTGAACAGGTGTATCACCGACTCCTATCCATATTCTGCACTGTGAAGATATTTCTGTTCTTGATTTAAAATCTGAAAATTTTACTTTTGGGAATCTGTATTGCTGATGAAGATAATTTCTTGGAACGCAGCAATGGAATTCAATGTCCGGATCCGTAAAACAATCCAGAAAACCTTCAAGCATCAGATCATCTCCGGTATTACCCGCTCCGTAAAAATCAAAACTCAGAAATACTTTCGTCATAAATTATAAAGCGGTTTCATATACAGAGCTTTTCCATTCAAGATCCACAAGCACGAGACCTATATCCTTGCCTTTGAACTTGTGAAGACTTGTTCCGCTTTCTATAATTTCAAAATGTATTGTCCCTTCTTTAAAGTCAAACATCTGAATATTCTCGATCTGCAATGATGCATTGATGTAATAATTTCCGGGGGAAATGAAATGTCCCGGAATCGTTACTTCCGCCGTATGAATGCCCTTTTTGTCCGCAATACCGCCCAGCAGATCATCCACTTTTTCGGAACTGTAAAATAATTTGGTTCCGCTCTTGGAATAAATCGCAAACGCTATGCTTGTTCCGGTAACAAAATTATTAATTCTGTATGAAAACTTGATTGTAATAGGATATCTTACATCTAATTCATTTGAAGCAGTGTCTTCATTGCCTGAGTGTACTGCGATTCTTTTAAAGTAAATGTCTTTGTCCTGATCTGCAAATTCCTGAACCGGCTTGAGAGTATTATCCGTTGTCAGATATTGAGAGATAATACTGTCAGTTGATCCGCTGCTTTTCATAAGCCCTTTTTCAAGTAGGATTGCGCTGCTGCATAAACTGCTTATCGCTCCCATGTTATGACTTACAAAAAGAATTGTCCTTCCGTCTTTCGATGAAACTTCCTGCATTTTACCGAGACATTTTCTCTGAAATTCCGCATCACCTACGGCAAGCACTTCATCTACGATCAGTATCTCAGGCTCAAGATGAGCTGCGACGGCAAAAGCAAGCCGCACGTACATTCCTGAGGAATATCTTTTTACAGGCGTGTCTATGTATGTTTCAACACCAGAAAAATCAACTATCTCGTCAAATTTACCTGTGATTTCTTTTTTTGACATTCCTAATATAGAGCCGTTAAGATAAATATTTTCCCTTCCTGTCAACTCCTGATGAAATCCGGTCCCTACTTCAAGAAGACTCGCAATTCTGCCCTTCACTTTTATGTTCCCTGTCGAAGGTGTGGTTACCCTTGATAAAATTTTTAAAAGAGTGGATTTTCCTGCGCCGTTTTTACCGATGATTCCTACTATCTCACCTTTGTTGATTTCAAAGCTGATGTCTTTAAGTGCAAAGACAAATTCATTTTCGTTTTTAACATCTCTCCTGTTAAGTGCTCCTATTTTCAGATACGGATCTTCCTTTCCTCTTAATCTTGCTATGAAACGGTTAAAATCCTGGCTTAAAGTCTTTGAAGAGATTACTCCGAGTCTGTACAGCTTGGAAACTTTATCTGCTTTTATAACTACACTCATTATTCTGTATTCAGATCTTTTTTAAATTCTTTGATGCATGTAATATTTGACTACATCCTGAAGGCTTCTTTCAAGTGAAAATTCAGTTGTCCAGTCAGTTTCTTTCTTTATTTTTTCATTGGAACCAATAATTACCGGATTGTCTTTCGGTCTTTTTAATTTCAGATCATTTCTGATGGGAATGCTGATTTCTAATATTTCGCAAATCATCTGAATTATATTCTTCAGAGATACTCCGTAACCGCTGCACACATTATATACTTCACCTTTTTTACCGTTTAGAAGCAGCTTATGATATGCACGGACTACATCTCTGACATCAATGAAATCCCTTACAATAGTCACATCGCCTGCCGATACAAATTCATTCAGCTGATTTTTTCTCGCATCTACCAGCTGCTTTGCGAATGATGCGACGGCGAAATTTTCATTCTGTCCCGGTCCGATGTGATTGAATGAACGGGTTATGACTATGTCTAGTCCGTAAACATCAGCGTAAATCCTGCTGAGAAGTTCCTGAGTAACCCTCGCTACTCCGAAAGGACTCGACGGATTCAGCTGATTACTTTCTTTCAGGGGTAGATCTTCGATTTTTACAAATCCGTATTCTTCTGATGACCCTACAGACAGAATTCTGCACTTATTTCCTATCATCCTCACGGATTCTATGAGATTCAAAAATATGTTTACATTATTCAGAAAACTTGTATTAGGATTTTTCCAGCTCCCCGAGACACTGCTGTATGATGCAAGATGAATGATAAAATCAGGTCTGAAGTTATAAATCAATTTGCATAACCTGTCTTTATCCTTCAGATCGGCTTTTTCAAAATTTATTTTTAAATGTTCGTAATCCTCATTCTTTATTTCGGGTGTCTTCACATCTATTCCCAGAATTTCTGATTTAAATGCATTCTCATTCAGATACCCGAGATAATTTTTTCCTACAAAACCTGAAACTCCCGTAACTATGCATCTTTGCACGGTAAAATAAAATTTATATTAACTGAATATTATTGAATCCTGAAAATTTTTTATGTCTTACCTAAAAGCCCTTTTTCGGTTAAAGCATCACAGGCTTCGGAAATTATGCTGAAATTCATTCCGCTTCTTTCCGAAATACTTATCAGATCATTTGTTCCGTCAGACAAATTAAGAACCCACATAACTGCATGCACAAAATCAGCTGTCTTTTTCTGTGAGCCGAGTGTCGGATAAAGATCCCTTTTCCCGAGCTGAGGCTCGCAGTAAGGAAGAAGATTTTTATAAACGGCATTCCTTTCCAATACTGAAATAATCTCAAGATAAGTTTTTACCGAATGCTCCATTGCTTCAAAAGAAATAAATTCCCTGTTATCTTTTGATGTGTGATACTCTTTGTATTTGCCGTACCTTGTTCTCATAAGTGACCCTACCGGAAAATTAAATCCGGGCGAACAGTACTGCCTTTCATCACTTCCTGTCGGGAAGAAATCTTCAATCAAAAAATCATTTCCGCTCTGTTCTAAAACCAGCTTTGCAGCCCGGTCGGCAAGCGAGTTTCCACTTCTGCTTTTTTTATACGTAAAGCTGCCACTGTCTCCGATACATGTGACTACATATCCTGCGGCAAGTTTTTCCTTCAGCTTTTCTCCGTGAACTGAAAGATATGCGATCACACCGATCGTTTCAGGTACAAATACAAATCTGTATGTATATCTTCTGTTTTTTATTTTTTTTAACTCACTGTAAATGAATGCAGATACTAAAGGTCCGGATAATTCATTGTTAGCCATTGAAGGATGACAAATGTACGTTGAAATGAGTATCTCCTCATCAGTGCTTCCCTTCAGAACTGCATCAGATATTGTCATTGAACCGTTTTCATTCAAATCCGAATCTATGAAAACTTCATAAGTATCATCCTTAAGTTCCGTCAGCTGTTTATGACTTATGCATAATCCCCACCTCCTTTTATAGTAAGATGTCAGATAAGGAACTGCATCCGGCATCTCCGGCAGGCTGTAAAGATGTTCTTTTAATTCATTCAGATTCAACTTGCCTGAAAACTTTTCTGAATATCCGAGCAGGTGAAGATTGTTATTTTTAAAGTCAAGTATTGTATTTCCTTTTGAATCTTTAATCCGGGCTTCTTTTGCATTCCATTCCGGAGGAACTGTCCAGTCAAAGCATTTTGTACCTGATGGGATTTCGGAAATGTTCAGATCTATTATTTCGGAAAGTATCTTAAGAGTCTTTCTGTTGGCATTTCCGGTCAAACTCCTGTTCAATGGCCAGAGCAGGTCAAAATATTTTTCCATTAACTTTTTCAAAAGACATTCCCTGTTTTGTATAGCAAATTTAAAGACCTTCCTTCTTTAATTACTTTTGAAGTTTCTTCATAAACAATCCTGCACTTTATTACATGAAGGCAATTGCCCTCTCCGGGACGGCAGCCCTGATAAAGACCTTTTGACCATAAGTATTCTTCCATATTCTTTACATCCGTTTCCACCAGCATTTCCAGATTTCTGGCAAAAAGATTATATTCCCTGATTTCTTCTCTGCCGTTAATGTCTTTGTAACGACCTGTGAATTTTTTATGAAACCTGTTCGGAGCGTTTTCCATTTCTTCCACATAATGATAAAATGTCATGCAGTTTTCTCCTGCGACATCAAGAGCTGCAATTTTTCCGTCAAGTTCAAGCAGTTTTGCAAAAGGAGAATCATTTCCGAATGCGCTGTAGTTGTTCATATTTCTGAACAACTCCTTATGAAATCCTGTAACCGCAAAAGAAAAAAGTGGATGACCTGTTCTTACAAAATCTTTTCTTAATCTTGCAGTCTCAGTAAGTATGCCTGTCTCGGATCGAGTTTTATTAATATCAAATAAGATTCCTTTTGTAAAATCAAAATTGTAAGTGGGGAATAATAATGTACCTTCTGAACCGACTGACATGATAAATGAATCTAAAATATCATCCGGTGTAATGAAAATATTTTTAGCTTTGTATTCTTTCAGAAAAGATGAAAGCGAACTGTGTATCAGCACCGAATCGCCTTTTTCAATTCCGCTTTCCCTCCAGGAATCTGAAAGCTTTTCTATGATTGCTTCTTTCGAATCTTTTTCTGTAATTGAACTTATCATAATCCGAGAATTTCCATTATTACGGATGCTGCTTTATCAGCAGCTTTACCGGGGTTATAAATGAGCATTTTTGAAAATTCTTTTCTCTTGTCTGAAAATTCTTCTGGTTTGTCCAGACTTCGCAATATAGCTGTCTCAAGCTGACCTGTCTCATTAACAACTAAACCGACATGACGTCCTGCATTTGCTCTTGGATCATTTTTTACATACTCGGCTGTTGTATTTCCGAAATTTGCATAAGTCTTTTTAAGTGTCTTTTCAAAAAATTCCGGACAATCTATGTATATAACCGGTTTGTCAAGAATTATGTACTCCAGAGCTACGCTGCTGAGATCGGTTACCATCACATCGCTCGCAGCAAGAAGAGGATCAATGTTATTCGAAGGCACATGCCTGAAATTTTCATAAGATTCAAAATGCTTCAGCTTTTCGATCCAGTTGATCCCGCCTGTATAGAATTCATAATTAGGACCGTCTTCGGGACAATAACTGATCGGATGAAGTTTTACAATCAGGTTTATGCTTTTGATTTTAAGAATTTCTCCGATAACTTTTTCTCCGAAAGATCTGAGTGACAGACCTTCATCCCACGAAGGTGCATATAGAACTGTCTTCAAAGACGGATCAAGATTTAATTCTTCCAGGACTTCATTTCGGGAGAACTTTCCTGACAGGAGTTCATCTGACTTTGCATATCCTGTCTCATAAAGTTTTATATCCATATCTTCAAGTTTGTATTTCTTTATGGTATTCTCAGTCTGCTGCCTGTGAAGCGGGCTTGTAAGAAAATGAATATTGAAATTCACGAAATCACATTTCTGATATGACTCATATTTAACGGGCTGATTGTGATTTATATGTATCCTGAATGAATTTTTATTTCCCACTCCGTAGATATGCGGGGACAAAAAAATATCCGCCTCTGCAAGTTCCTTGCTTGTTCTAACATTAAATTGTCTGTTAGCGGGAATTTTAAATTTTCTGAATTCTTCACTGCCTTTGTAATGTGTAGCTATGTAAAATGAGATCCTTCCTGTTTTCTTTTTTAATGATTCGACTATGGGAAATATGTAAGGAATGAATGTCAGCTCCTCAATATCAAGTATTATAATTTTTTTCCCCTTGAGCCTGTCAATCATCATTTTAGCTCTTATCGGAAAATTACTGATTCTCTTTTTTTTTAAAGACATTTATAAATTGTTTCTTAAGATTAAAATAAGCTCTTCTTTTGTTAACTTTCTCGGATTATTTCCCAATCTCTCCGTATTGACATTTTCCGATATAAACCGGATGTCTTCTTCAGAAGAGATCCCGCAATCCATTAAGCTTGTTTTTAAATTTATGTCTTTAATCAGCTGCTTAATCTTTTCTCTGCCTTCTGTGACCGTTTTACTTCCGAGAAGATTAAGCAGATCTTTAAAAGTATTTTTTACATAACTGACTCCGCGCTTATCGGTTATGTCTTTTTCGGTTACATTGAAATTGTAAACAAGAAAATCTGCAAGTGTAATGCTGACTGCCTGACCGTGAGGAACTCCGTAGTGAGAAGTCATTGTATATGATACTGCATGCGGAGCTGTTGTTTTGGTAATATTAATGGCTTTACCGGCAAGGTTGGCTGCGGCTGACATATTAATTCTGCTTTCAGAGTCCGGATTGTTGACGGCTTTTTGGAGATTCCCGGTAATTAATTTAATAGCTTCTGAAGAAAATGCTTTTGAAGCATCAGTAGAATTTACGCTCCAGTATGATTCCACTGCCTGAGAAAAAGCATCAATGCCTGAAAGTGCTGTGATGCGCGTTGACAGGCTGAATGTTAGTTCCGGATCGAGAATCACTGCATCAGGTAAAATAAATTCATGCGCAAGAGAAAACTTTTCCCTGTTCATATAAACAACCGCAAAATGTGTCGCTTCGCTTCCCGCACCGGAAGTAGTCGGAATTGCCGTAAAATGTTTTCCTTTAATTTTAACTTCTTCTCTACCTGTTATATACACCGATGGTTTTTGTTCCTGCGGAGATAATATATTAATAAGTTTAGCCGTGTCAATTACACTGCCTCCGCCAATGGCAACAATGATATCACAATCTGATTTTCTGAATAAGTCTATCCCTTTTTCAAGTTCTTCATATTTCGGGTTTTCAGTGAAATCATTGTACTGAATAAATTCAAATTCCCGTGAAAGTTTTTTAAAAATAATTTCAGCTCCCGACATTTCAAATGATTTCCTGCCTGTTACCAGAAATATTTTGCCGGCATTCTGCCTTAAAAAAATATCTCTGAGATTTTCAATTGACCCGACCCCGGAATATTCTTCCTGTTTTTTCAAATAAGGTTTTTCATGAAATTAATTTTATTATCCGCAGGAGTTATGTCAGGTCTTCCGAGATCTTTTCTTGCTCCTTTGTTCACTCTGATTTCAAGGAATGACGGTCCTTCGCATGACCGTATTTTATTAAGTCCGCCGAGTATTTCTTCCTTAGTCTCTGCTTTTAATGCAAGTTTAAATCCGCATCCCATAGCTACTGCCGGAAAGTCTATGTTAAATCCGGCAGTCGGCTGTCCTCCGACAGAATCATGCGAACCGTTATTAAGAAGTATGTGCCGGAAATTTTTTCCCGCCTTTTCACCGATTATTGAAAGCGATCCCATCTGCATTATTACGGCTCCGTCTCCGTCAAGGGCAAATACTTCCCTGTCACTCTTCTTTAATGAGATTCCGAGTGCGATCTGCGAACTGTGTCCCATTGAACCGACAGTCAGAAAATCATTCTTATGTCCCTGATTATTGTTTTTTCTGTATTCAAAAACTTCACGTGAAGTTTTTCCGGTTGTGGAAACTATTATTTCCCTGCCGCTTAAGTTGCCAAGTATAAGTTTAACTGCATCTTCCCGGTTAAATAAATAATTTGTTTTGTGATCGGTCATTATTTTGTACTCTTCAAATGTGCCTTCGGAGATCACAAGCGCGTGAGGACAGTTTTTTTCTTTCATTGAATGACAGATACTATCAGTTATACTTTTTATGTCTTCTGATTCTTGATTAATTATTTCAAACGGAATTTCCATTGCTTCAAGCATTTTCAGCATAACTCTTCCCTGCTTCTTATGCTGGGGTTCGTCCTTTTTCCCGGGTTCGCCTCTCCATCCGATAAGCAGCAGCAAAGGAATACTGTACACTTCTTTATCAGCCAGCGACAGCAGCGGATTAACCGAATTCCCCAGTCCCGAATTCTGCATGTATACCATTGCGGGTTTTCCTGTTGACAGATAATATCCGGAAGCAAGGGCAACTGCCGCTCCTTCATTTGAATTTATCACATGATCTTCATCCGGGACATTGTCCGTAACATAAGCGCAAAAATTCTTTAACAAAGAATCCGGCACTCCGGTGAAGAAATTAATTCCGTTGTCTTTTAAAATTCCGAAAAAATTTTCAGGGCTTATCATTACATTCCTCCCGGGATTAATCTTAATATTTCTTTTACCGGCAGCATTCTGCCGTCTGCTTCAAAAGATCTTTCATTCTCTAATATGAGTTTTGCCGTTTCAATCATAGCCGGATAAGCGCTGCGAAGAAGCTGATTGGCATAGATCACTACATTCACTCCGGCTTCTATCAGATCTTTTTCATAAATTGTATTGTATGTCGAGGGTACGACATAAAGAGGAACTTTTCTTGTGAACTTTTTATATCTGCCGCAAAATTCCAGAATTTCAGCCGGACTCTTTTCTTTACTGTGAATAAGTATCCCGTCAGCTCCGGCGTTTATGTATGCTTCAGCTCTTTTAACCGCATCCTCTATTCCTTTTTTAAGTATAAGACTCTCTATTCTGCCAATTATCATAAAATCATTTGTGATCTGAGCTTTCTTGCCTGCAGATATTTTATGACAGAAATTCTCAATGCTGTCCTGTGTCTGCTCCACTTCCGTTCCGAATAATGAATTCTTCTTTAAACCTACTTTGTCTTCTATAATTACTGCAGAGACTCCGAGTCTTTCAAGAGTCTTCACCGTGAAAACAAAATGTTCGGGGATTCCGCCCGTATCTCCGTCATATACTATCGGCTTTGTAGTTACTTCAGCTATGTCATTTAGAGTGTGCATTCTTGCAGTAAGATCAACTGCTTCAATATCAGGTTTTCCCTTTGCAGTAGAATCGGTGAGGCTGCTTAACCACATTCCGTCAAATTCCTTAGAGAGCTTATCATCTGTTATCTGAAAATTTTCTACGATCAGTCCGGTTAATCCGTTATGTGCTTCCATTAATCTGACAAGAGGTTTTACATCAAGAAGTCTTTTTAACCTCTTCATTCTGATTTCGGGAGTCGTACCTATTTCTTTCAGACTTTTGTTGAGGATAGTTGAGGAAATTCCCTGTGTATATTCCACTTCTATAAGTTCTCCTCCCCATTTTTTCAGAGCATTAATTACATTTTCCCTTGTGCTTTTCTGAATGCCTGTTTTCCAGTCATCACCATGAACGACATAATTAGGCTTGAGTTTTTCAAGATTAGGGACATAATCAAGAGTTTCCTGCGGAACTACATTGCTGACGCCTTTTATGTTTTCTATTATAATTTTTCTCTGATCATAAGTCAGATAAGGAAGTCTCTTATATGATGCGATTGCCTTATCGGTAAGCAGACCAACTGTGACTTCTCCGAGTTTTTTGCCTTCTCTGATAATGTTAAGATGACCCGGATGAATGAGATCAGCGCTCATTCCGATATATACTTTTTTATTCATATCAATGCCTCTTTCGAATTTACTTTAACTAACCAGTCGTTTTTTGTAAGAGAATTTCTGAATTCCCTGTCTGTGATAATTTTCAGGGAATATTTTACCTGTGCAAAATAAAATGCAGATCTGAACAATGCATAATATCTTCTTCTCATGTTTCCTGTAAGTGTGTATGCTAATTTTTTGTAGCTCCATCTAAGTCCCATCCTGAAAGCATAAAACATATTTCTGACAAGATTTTTATTGCCTTCCTTGTCAATGGCGAAAATGTTATAAGGAACGCAAATCCCGTTATTCATGAATCTTCTTTTAATATCCTTTACTGTTGCATTTTTGTCAGCATACTGAAGATGATACATCAGAGCTTTCGGAGCCCAGCCAATCAGACAGTTGTTTTTTTTCAGTCTCAGCCATAATCCCGTCTCACCGTCTCCCAGCAGCCAGTCGCCGACCATTTCGGGATTAAATCCCCCGACTTCAATAAGCACCTTTTTTTTAATGCTCAGATTTCCTGCATTCATGTACAGACCGGTTTCGTATTTGATTTCATCACCGTAGTTAAGCTTTCCGAGCTGCTCTTCATAATCATAAATCCATTCCGGAGGTGTCTTATCCCATTTAATTTCTATCTTTCCCGCTACACCTGTTGCATTTTCGTTTTTCTCAAAAACATTTGCGATTTCCGAAAGCCAGTTTTTTACTAATATTCCGTCATCGTCCGTAAAAGAAAGTATTTCGTTTTTTGAAGCAAGTATTCCTATTTGTCTCGCATAAACCTGACCGGGACGCGGAACAAAAAAGTATCTGATGTTTACTTCAGGATATCTGCTTATATAATCTTCGACTACTTCCTCGGTATTGTCTGTGGAATTGTTGTTTACAATTATGATTTCAAAGTTCTCTTTAGGATAATCCTGGCTGATGAGCGAATCAAGACACATATGTATTGAATTCGCCCTGTTGAATGTCGTTATTATTACTGAAAATTTCATGTCTTTTTAAAACAGACCGCCGTTAATGTCTATTGAAGTTCCGTTTATGTATTCCGAATCGCAAATAAATCTTACCGCATTAAATATATTTTCAGGATCCCCGAATTTTCCGGAAGGAATTTTTTTCCTGACGACCTCCTGATATTCTGCGCTCACTTCCGTTATCATTCCGATATTAAAATAACCGAGATTCAGATTATTTATTGTAATTCCCTTTCCCGCATTTTCAACTGCGAGGCTTCTTGTCAGTCCCCAAAGACCTGATTTGGAAGATGCGTAAGCGCTTGTTCCGGGAATCCCTGTCTCAGCCACAACTGATGAAAAATTTATTATCCTGCCGTAAAGTTTCTCACGCATCACCGGAAGCGAAGCCCTAATCATATGATAAGTTCCGACAAGATTCGTCATTATAACCTTTTCCCATTCATCCGGGGAGGATTTATGCGCAAAAGAATTGTAGTTATTTCCTGCGCAGTTTATAAGCACAAATCTGTTTATCTCAGGAGTAAGTGCTCTGATTATTTCTTCTGCATTTCCATAATCAGTAACGTCGAGACGGAAATATTTTTTGTTCTGCGAATAGACGGAGTTTTCACTGAAGTAAGTTCCGTAAACATTTTCCCCGAATCCGGTAAATTTATCAAAAAGAAATTTACCAATTCCCCGGGAAGCGCCTGTTATTAATATCATAAATTTTTTTTATTAAGCGAATTTTCTGATCTGATCTTTTTCGTCAACATGTGTCTGCTCTACCAGTTCATCCGGCAGTACAAAATCACCTCCGTAAATTATCCTGTCACAGATAAAATCCATGAATTTATTTTTTCCGGGGACAAGATAATCAAGTTTACTGAAATCTATCAAAAGATCTTCATTGATTGTCGGAAGCAGCGGTATCTGTTTTTGTATGAAATAAAGATATCCGTATTTAAGCGCAAGCTCTCTTTTTTTATCATCGTGATATTTAATGTTCTTCGCTTCTCTCAGCAGTTCCCTGTAATGATCTTCAGACTTCGCATCATAAGTGAAACCTTTGTTCGAATAATGAGCTTTACCGGCCAGGATCACAGGTTTGCCCTGCAGAGAAAGTTCAAGTCCTCCCGTACCCATTACCGTCACACCGCCGTCAAGCAGGCTGTAAAAATCCTGAGGACTAATATCATCATCCATTTTTACAACTTTTATGTGCGGGGGAAGATCAGGAAAGTTATTTTCTATAAATTTCTGACAGCCGGTCAGAGGATTGTCATTCAGTTCTGACGGGTGGATTTTTATCAGCCACTGAACATCCGTAATTTCATGAATTTCTTTTACGGTTTCAAAAAGCCATTCATCAAAATTCTTATGCATCATGGGGAAATAATCGGAAACTGCATCCCAGTTGATGTGAGTCATTATTCCCCAAACAGGTTTATCAGGCATCAGATCATATTTCTTCAGGAAATAATCCCTGTCGCCCCTGTATTCTTTTAATATTCCTTTCATGTCTGCCGCAATGTTTTTTAAATATCTTCTGCCGATAAAGTTTTCAAGTCTGCTTATCTGAATTTCTGTCAATTCACTTTCTGCGAATTTCCGCCAGGTGGAATCATTGATGTTAAGAAATGTTTCATTAAAACTGTCCACTGTTCCGAAAAAGAAATGCACAGGTAAATAACAGCACACGTATGAAGTTGTCGGGATTTTATACTTAACTGCAATGCTTAAAGCCGGTCCCCAGTCAGCGTAAATTCCGTGTGACATATAAATTCTCGTAGGATTAAATTTTTTCACTGCTGCTTCGGAAGTTTCTGCGACTACAAGCACTGCAAAAGCGTACTCGCGCAGAATGTCATCGAGACCTGTAAATGAACCTCCTCTTGTATGCCTGAACATTGCCGATTCAAGATGATTGCCGTGATTAAGTCCGTTGTAATTCAGCTCTTTATAATTTTCAAAATTCACTTCGTCTGCTATTTTTCTCAGTTCGGAAATTTTACCGGGTGAAATCAGATCACTTATGTAAGAATATTCCAGCCCTAATCTTTCCAGCAGATTTGAATTCTGTCTGATACAGCTCGGACAGTATTTTCCCCAGTCTTTAATTTCAACTTCAGGGGTATCAACTCTTTTTGCGCAGGATTTGTACACTCCGTCACAAAGCACCATTCTGACATTATGTCCGCGGAGTTTTAATGATGCGGCTATGACCGATTCCAGATTTGTCTGTATTATCATTCCGCCTGTTGACCAGAATAAAATTGTTTCCTGCTTTGAAACAGATTTCACCCTGTCTCTGTAAATTCTTCTTGCCTTTAGTTTTGTATTTAACTTCTTCAGGCGGTTGCTTCTTAGCAGCATTCTCTTGACATCATTAACGATTTTCAAACTATATGTTAAATATTATTATTAATTAAATCACATTGAAGGAAGAGGATTCGTTCCCTCAGGTATTAATCCTGATTCTCTCAGATAATCAGTGAATCTGAATAAAAGTTTATCATTGTATTTTCTTG
>JAFDZQ010000113.1:0-3422 GCA_018266895.1 Bacteroidota bacterium | reverse complement strand
GTGCTTAATGAAATCAGCACATCATATTTTTGAAAAAAACCGTCCATATCATTTGTGATTAGTTCCTGATCCCTCAGAGCTTTGTGATACTGTTCTACTGAAATTTTTCTGCCTCTGACGAAAATTTCATTCATAACAGGAGAGATAAGTTCAGGATTCTGCAGCTCTTCCTGGAAATAATAAGATAAAGTCTTGTCATAAATTGTCTGATGAACCGTATGAGAGTGTCTGACTGATTCAGGAAGTTCCGCAAATTCAACTTCTGCTTCATTCAGATCATTTATCTTTTTTACAAACTCCGTGATGCTTTCTTTTGCATAATCAAAAGCATTTTCCCAGGTGTGTGTTTTTACAAATGCAATTTTCCAAGGTTTGTCAGGAGTTTTATTCTGTCTCTTTTCGTCATTCAGGGCATTATCACTCAAAGGGTAGTTTGATCCGTGAACTCTTATTACTTCAAACATTGTCTGAAGGTCTTCATACTTTGATGTGAAAAATCCGATTGTGTCAAGACTGTCTGTTGTTTTCAGCATCCCTGTCCTGGGTATAAGTCCGAATGAAGGCTTGCATCCGTACACGCCGCAAAAACTTGCGGGACGAACTATTGATCCCGCTGTCTGAGTTCCTATCGCTGCGGGAACCATTCCGAGCGCGACAGCTACCGCCGAGCCGCTGGAAGAAGTTCCGGGAGTTCTTGAAATATCGTGGGGATTAAGGCAGTTGCCTATGGCATGAACTGCGAATTCAGCCGTATCTGTCTTCCCTGGAATTACTGCACCGGCTTCTTTTAAGTAATAAACTACCCGTGCATCATTTCCTGCCGTAAATCCTTTCCAGAGAGGACTTCCCATCTGTGTCGGAAAGTCATATGTGTTAAAAATGTCCTTTACTCCGACTGGTATTCCTTCAAGATTTCTGATTGTTTCTCCGCTTCTGATTCTTTCCGAACTCATTTCCGATTGTTCGTTCAGTTTTTTTTCATCATAACATACCCACACTTTATATTTGTCATTGTATTCTCTTATTCTTTCAATGCACTGCTTTGCTATTTCTTCAGGAGTAATTTCTTTATTTCCGGTTTTTTTTAAAATGTCCTTAATGCTTGTTTTCAAAAACACATTTTCCGTTATATGACTGCTTTTATTTTTCATTTTTACTCTGCTCCGCTTTTCTTCTTTGTTCTTCTCTTTCTACTAATTGCTCCGGATAAGGCAGTATCCTTTCTTTGTTTTTTCTCGTTTTCTGGACAACGGGAAGCTCTATGTGCTTTATCTCATCGAGTCTTTTCTTTTTCATCAGTTCATAAAATTCCTCATGTGTCATTCCGGTAATTTTAAGATAATATTCCAGAGACTCCGGGATTTCCTGATCAAACTTTTTGGACAATTCAAATCCTTCTTCTCTTGAAAGAAGTCCGTTTCTTACGTCAACGCTTGCCTGGTAAGTCGATCTTCCGTAACCTCTCTTGAGATAATTTGTAAAGTCATGCATTCCCGGCATTATGCACTCTGCGCTTTTATAACCTTTGTATGTTCCTTCAATTTCTGTTTCTCTCCATCCGTAATGGTCCCTGATAAATTCCATCTGTCTCTCATCATCCCAGAATATATAATCACCGAGATGCATCAGGGTTACTCCGACTCTCTGAAACTCCTCAAGCGTCGGCAGGAAAAACGGCTTCATGTCTTTTTCTGTAACAGTGCCGCCGATCATGTCCTTTGGATTTTTCTTGATCGATACTCTTTCAAAATAATCAAGATCGAATTTCATCAGCGGGTTTTTGTAGGAAGATCTTCCTGATGCTTCAGCTATTGATTCGCCGTAAACAACAAGAGGGATGTTGAATTTAACCGCTACCTGAAGCGGAAATGCGCTTCCTCCGGCGTGACAGTGCCAGCAGGTATCTCCTATTCCTTCAAGTGATTTTTTTGCAAGTCTGTTGACAAGATCTCTGTTCGGAGTGAACATTATGTGATCCACATTAAATTTTTCCAGCGAGTTCATCAGGTTATACCATCCGGTCTCACTGAACCAGTTGTGACTATGTGTCACAGCAAGCGGTTTCATACCGTAAACTTTAGTCAGGACGTGAAGCTGAAAAGTACTGTCCTTCCCGCCGCTGATCCCGACTATGCAGTCATAATTGCTCCCTGCTTTATCCTTTGCTTCCTGAAAAATTCTCCTGAGCTCCTTTTCCTTCTCTACCCAGTTAATGTGTATCTTCTGCTCCGATGACTGACATGCCTGGCATATTCCCATTTCATCGAACTTAACTCCTTCCTGTGTCGCCGGAATACAGCATCTTATGCAATACTGAACTCCTTCCATTGTCGGTTTTCCGTAATTAGGGTCTTTCATAATCAGTTATTTAATTTTATTTTTTAATGCTTTATACTCCCGTGATAAAATCGAAAAGATCACTACATCCAGATATTTTCCGTTCTTGAACAAAACTTCTCTCAGCAATCCTTCTTTCTGCATTCCGTTTTTCTCGCATATCCTGATGGCACCTTTATTTGTTACCGGAGTCCCTGTAGTAATCCTGTGAAGGTTGAGCGTATCGAATCCGTACTCAATAAAAAGCGAAAGTATTTCCGTGCTGATGCCTTTGTTCCAGTAATTTTTGTTTCCTAAGATAATTGCCATTTCTGCCGATCTGTTGATAAGATTTATATCCTGAAAAGATGCGTTGCCGATATGCAGGTCATTTTTTTTCCATCTTACAGCAAAAACCAGATCCTTTGTACTGTTCGATACAGATTCGACATAAGAAAGTGTTTTCATATAATTATTCGGGAATGTAGCGTGTGAATTTCCGGCACAGACTTCCTTGTCATTTAGCCAGTGAATGTAGTCTGCCGTTATATCTTCCTTTGTCAGAGGAGATAAATAAATTTTTTTCCCTGTTAAAAATGGATTTTTCAAAATAATAATTTTACTTAATTAAGATTTAGTTCTTTTAATATGAGATTGACTGTATTTCTTATTCCTCCATTGAATATTTCCTTTGTTTCCGGCGGATTATTTTCTTTTGAAAGACAGCTGGTTATGGCTTCAGCATTCAGCTCTGCTATTTCAATACCGGCTTTCTTCATCGCACTGTCCAAAGAATTTCTGACAGGAGCTATCCTGAGACTGATTGTTCTTTTGTTTAATGACCTTGCTTCAAACATTGCTATGGTATTGTAACCGATTATAATATCCGAATTTCCAATGAGCGCAATAATTTCCTTATCTTCCGTTATTTTTATTTCAAGTCTTTCGGATAAATTTTCATCTTTGATTTTTTTTATTTCCGATAAATCGTTTTCATTCGGATGAGGTTTAATTGTAACTGAATATTTCAGAATTCTGGAATCAGTTATCTTTTTTAAAGCGCTGAGAAAGACTGAAAGAGGATGTGTCTTATAATGCTGAAGTCC
>JAFDZQ010000112.1 GCA_018266895.1 Bacteroidota bacterium | reverse complement strand
GTTTTTCAGAAGTCTCTAATTACTAATTGAAAAAAGTTTTTATGGATAAAGAGAATATTATAAGAGAAAAAGCATATAGTTTTGCAGTCAGAATAATTAATCTGTACACATTCTTAACAACAGAAAAAAAGGAGTTTATTATATCTAAACAAATTTTACGCTGGGGTACTTCTGTTGGCGCTAATGTTGAAGAAGCTGTCGGGGGAATTTCACGAAAAGATTTTATTAATAAGCTGTCAATAGCTTATAAAGAATCCAGAGAAACTCATTACTGGCTCCGGCTGATTCATAACGGACAATTTATTCCTGAGAAGATGTTCCTCTCCTTTGAAAAGGACTGCCTCGAGATTTGCAAAATTCTTTTTTCTATTATCAGATCAACACGCAGAAGCAATTAATAATTAGTAATTAGTAATTAGTAATTATTAATTGCTAATTGAGATTTCTGTAAAACTAATACAGTTTGTCATTCCCGCCCGCCTTGCCCCAGGCAGGCTTACTCCTTGCCTGAGATACCCTCTGAGTCATCCATTCATTAAATCTTAATTCTAATTCTTTGTGATTGGATTCCCGCTAAAAGCAAACGGGAATGACAGAAAAGGTTTTTCAGAAATTACTAATTATTAATTACTAATTATTAATTACTAATTATCCTGTACAGCTCCGGCGGGATCGACAGAACAACCTGCGTTCCCTGCGAATCTTTATTTTTTAAATTCAGATCCTCGAATATCGGTTCAGGCATTTTTCTTTCTTTGCTTAAAAGTACGAGACGTTCCTGAATGATCTTTATGCCTTGTGAAACATGTCCGTCCTTTTTGTTCTTCTGTGCTTCTGTCAGTCCGATGCCGTTATCAGTTATTCTTATTGTAAAAAACTTAAATGTCTTTTCATCTACTGTGACATCTTCAAAATAAAATGAGAGTCTTATATTTCCGTCTCTTCCTGAGGGCATAATGCCGTGCCAGATTGAATTTTCAACAAACGGCTGTATTATCATATTCGGGATCATGATCAATTCTGTGTCAATTCCGCTGTCAGTAATTATTTCATAATTAAATTTATCTTTGAATCTTAATTTCTCTATCTGAAGATAAAGATCAAGACGCTTTATCTCTTCATCCAGTCTTATATAACTCTCTGAGGCTGTCTCCAGATTCATCCGTATCAGTTTTGCCATTAAAGATATATAATCATTTGCCTCCCTTTTCCTGTCGATATTTATCAGATACTGAACCGAGTTAAGCGAATTGAAAATAAAATGAGGATTCATCATTGAAGAAAGCGCTTTGTGTTTCAGATCATTGACCTGATTATTCATGTTTATTTTTTCCCTGTCTCTGTTTTCAATATACTTAATTCTCTTTGCAGCGCCGAATATAACTCCGAAAATCAGTAAACCAATAACTGATGCACGGAATAAAACTGTTTCAGTAAAATATGGAAGTACCGTAAAATTGACTAAGCTCGGCTTACCCCACGGACTGTTAATTACTTTGCCCCGGATTGCAAGACTGTAATCGCCTTTTCCTAAAGATGATAAATTTATGTTGTCATAGGAAATATCTATCCATTCATCTTCAAGATTATACTGATATTTTACAGATGATGGAGTTGATAAATTTACAGCAGTAAAATCTATATGAATATTCTTTATTCCCGGTTCGAAGATAATATTTTCCTTAAATGAAAAAACTGAGTCATCTGCTGTTATATTTTTTATACGGATACTTACAGGTAAATTTTGCACATTATCAAATTCTGAAACATCTAAAGAACTTAGCCCCTTTGCAGAACCAATCCACATATAATTTTTCACTGTGTCATAACATAAAGATAATATTTCGTTTGACGGAAGTCCTGTCTGAGGATTTAAAACTTTAACTGAATCTTTATCAAGGATGTATAAACCATTCATACTCCCGATCCAGAGCCGGTTATATTTATCCACTGATAATGTATTGGAAGATGACAAATCATGATCATTTAAAAAAGGATAGTTTGTGATTAAGGAATCTGAAAGTCTGTAACTCGCAATTCCCTTGTCTCCGGCAAACCATACATGACTGTTTCTGTCCTCGGTAACATATTTTATTGTTGTAGATAGAATTTCATTTGCCGGATAAAAAGTTTTCCCGCCTTCAGACATTTTGCACAGGCCGGCGGTGGTCGCGAACCAGAGATTGTTCCTGCTGTCTTCAAAGATATAGTGAATTTTATTATTCATATTGGTATCGCCAAATACAGTACTCATGTATCTATTATCTGTCTCAGAAGGAGGATACCCATAATTATATATTTCATTGCTCCATCCGCCCGTAATGAATTTATTATCCTGAGTTGTGCAGAATGAAGCAGACCTGAAAGAGAACAAAATGTCATTTTCATAATTGCTTTTTGCAATTCTGCCGTACAAATTTTTATGAGTGCTGCAAACATAGACGGAATCATTCCTGCACTTTATTCCATAAATTAACATATAATCATACAAAGAACTGTTCTTATTGAGTACTACAGTAAAACGGTTATCCTCTAATACATTCAGTCCGTCAAGTGTTCCGATGAACATACGGTCAGAATGATCCTTTCCGATTGCAGTAATTTTATTATTACTCAGTCCGTCCTTTTGACTAAAGTTGTTCAGATAGAGATGATTCAAACAATATACTCCTTCTCCGTATGTGCTTACCCAGATATTGCCTTCATTATCTTCAAGGAAATTATTGACTATCGTTTTCTCAATGCCTGTTTTCAATCCGATATTTTCGATGCTTCCTGTACCTTTTCTGATTAAATAGAAACCCTTGTTCACAATTGAAAACCAGATGTTTCCTTTAGAATCTTTAAAAAGTCTCATTACATTATTGTTTTCAAAGAGATCAACTTTAATTGTTCTAAGCAGCTCACTGTTGTTTATTTCGTAAATTTTATTTTTTGCGCCTAACAATATATTATTATCCGTGTCAGCACAGATCCAGTAGAATATCTGCTCTTTTAATCCGCTGATGCTGATTTTTTTTAATTCCTGATTTTCTAATTTATATAAACCTTTTTTTGTGGCTGCCAGTACGGAACCGTTGTTAAGTCTGATAACTTTATTTACCATATTCGAATCAGAGTAAAACAAATTCTCAAATAAATTCAACGAGGTGTCTTTGCTGACTTTGCAGATATTATTGGCATAATAGGAGTAAAGCTGATCCCCTTCAGTAAACATTCCGATTATGACCGGATTTTGAGCTGACTGATTTGAAAATTTTTCTATTCTGCCACCGGCATATTTATTGAATCCTTTATACTCATTACCGAAATATATTCCGCCGTCCGATCCTTCTGTCAGAGTTATTATACTGTTTGAATTTAATCCGTCGCTTGAAGTAAAGTTTTTAAATTTGTGTCCGTCGAACCGGCTGACGCCGTTGGCAGTGGCAAACCACATATATCCGTCACTGTCCTGCAGCATTTCATAAACCTGTGATGAAGCGAGTCCTTCTGAAGATGTGTAATGGTAATAAGGTGGTGTCTGGGAAAATAAATTTGATGAGCAGATCAGATAAAAAATAATTATAAAATGATCAATCTTAATATATTTCATAACTACCGCTTCATTATAAATTCTTTATACTTCTCGGTAAAATCTGCTCCCTTTCTTCTCGAGACATGAATCTTAGCCCCGTCACTCATTGTAATGCAGCCGCCGTCCAGTTTTGAGTAATCTTTAATATGTCCGAGATTTATAAGGTGGGATTTATGGACTCTGAAAAAAACATTTCCGGATATTTTGTCTTCAAATTCTTTCAGTGTCTTTGAAACGGTGATCTTCTTTTCATTCACTGTAAAAATGTGTGTGTAGCAGTCTTCCGCCTCCAGACGTATTATTTCATCAGCGTTTACTACTTTAAAACCGTGTGATACCGGAAGGATAACTTTTTCTTTGTGATCCGGGGGAATTACAGATCCATTATTATAATAATGATTAATCAGTCTTTTAACTGCCTGCTGAAGTTCTTTAATGTTTATTGGTTTTAACAGGTAGTCTATTGCTTTTGCTTTGATGGCTTTTATGGCATATTCATCATGCGCAGTGACAAACACAACCATAAATTTACTGCTGTCAACACTTTCCAGGAGATCAAATCCATCCAGAACGGGCATATTGACATCCAGAAATACAACGTCCGGCGTCAGATATTCAATCATCTTCTTTGCTTCAACTGCAGATGATGCCGTACCGACAACTTTAATTTCAGTACAGTAACTTTCGATAAGGATTTTTAAATTTTCCCTTCCCGAAAGTTCATCATCCACGATTAATCCTTTAATTAATGAATTCATAGAGCCAGTATAAATGATTTGTTGTTAACGAGTTACTTTATGTCCGCTGAGATCAAAATCGGTAAATATATTCAGACATTAAACTTTCCCTGTGAGAATCATTTGAGAATTAATAAGAGAGTGATCCTGAGAAAAACATGGAATCGAAATCCGAAGTTCAAAGACAGCCGAAACTGACATTATTGGTATATAAATTTAAATCTTAACCCTTTTAAATGCAAGAGTTTAAAAACCCTTGTGATATTGTGTAAGTAAATAATTTGATATGTCATAAAGTTACTTCATACAATTATAAAATCACATAGATGTAAACACATTTTCATTCTGAGTATTGCACTTATTTTATCTGAGTATAAACACTTACTCTCTGTAATGATGTTTTCCGCTTTGTTTGTAATCCGAACCTTTATTAATACTTTACAATAAAATCTTTAAACATTTCCGAGAGATGCAAATGCAAATCGCGTCCGACAAAGATAATGCAGTTTATGCTGTTGGTTCAGTTAATCCGTAATAAGGATTTTTTAATCGCTATAAGATTTACGAATACTGCATACTCTTTCTGACGCTCAGAAGCCGGGAATAAAAAAACTTTCACAAATCCGTTTTTTTACCATTTGACATAATTTTAATTTCAGATTAAATTGCATCAAGCAATCGGAATTGTTTTGTAAAAATGAAATCTGAAATGTGAATGAAAGCCTCACAAAGAGTTTTAATTTAAGATGAGCATTTTATGCTCCGTCATTAAAATATCATTATGAAAAAATTATTTGAAATGTATTTAGATTAATCACTGATTATAATAATTTACCAAAAGCCAAAAAAACATTTCAATGATCAGTAAATTTATAAATTTGAAAAATAAATATACAGTATTCAGTCTAATTGTTATCAGTTTGTTTTTAAACAGTTTTCCTGATGTATCTTTCTCCCAGAGCACGTGGTTCTGGCAGCAGCCGGTGCCGACGGGGAATCAGCTGCTTGCCGTAAAGTATGTGAATACGAATACAGGCTTTGCTGTAGGTTCAATTGGAACAATGCTTAAAACCACAAACGGAGGAACTAACTGGTTTGCTTTAAATTCAGGTGTTACTGTGGATTTATACAGTCTGTGTTTCAGAAACGAAAATACTGGTTATGCAAGCGGGATAGGCGGCACTATACTAAGAACAACAAATAGCGGTTTAAACTGGGTCGGACTAAACAGCGGAGTCGGGACCTTAATCAGGGTAGTTGATTTTCCAACTGATAATGTGGGATATGCATCCGGAAATTCGGGAATTATACTTAAAACAACTAATGGCGGAATCAACTGGTTTCAGCAAACAAGCGGAACAACAGGAGTTTTTTATTCAATGTCTTTTATAGATACACTAAAAGGATTTGCAGGTTCAACTGGAGGTATTTATCAAACTACAAATGGCGGAAGCAACTGGGCTTTCATTGGACTGAATATAGATCCTTCGAGAATTATTGTATCTGCACAATACATGGATTACCAGACAGCATACATTGTTGATGACGGAGTCAGATTTTTTAAATCTACAAATAACGGATTGAACTGGCAGTTTACATTATTAAATATACCTATAAGTGATAACAGTGTTGACATAATCAGAGGATCATCATTCATAAATAAGGATACAGGATTTATAGTTACTGATCTTGGTCGAATACTAAGAACCACAAATGCAGGAGATACCTGGCAGCATGATTCGTCTTATTTACGATATGACAGCAGAATAGCGATATTCTGGAATGTAACAATGTCAGAAAGCAACAGACCAACTGTGATTGGTTCAGGTGGAAAAATATTAAAGAGTACTGATCTGGGAACAAGCTGGTCAATTCAAAACGGATTTAAAAAAAGTCTATATTCAAATTATTTCACAGGCGCAAATACGGGTTATGCAGTCGGCGACAGCGGCAGGATTTTAAAAACAACAGACGGAGGAAATAGCTGGCTTCAGCAAATCAGTCCGACAAGAAATCTGTTAAAATCGGTTTATTTTGTCAATGAGAATACAGGTTATGTCGCGGGTGATACAGGAGTTATTCTGAAAACAATTAATGCAGGAGTTAACTGGATACAGCTTAACAGCGGGACATCAAACAATCTTAACGATACTAGATTTCTGAATGAATTAACAGGATATGCAATCGGCAGACCCGGAAAAATTTTAAAAACCACTAACGGCGGATTGAACTGGTTTGATCAAATAAGCGGGACTACCAACAGCCTGAATTCCATTTTTATGATTGATGCAAATACAGGAATAATTGCTGCTGATGTAAGAACTTTACGAACCACAGACGGAGGGGAAAACTGGATTAATCAAACCAGTGGCAGAGGGAATGATGTGTTTTTTACTGATGCAAATACAGGTTATTGCGTCGGAAGAACAAATGATATTCTGAAATCTGTAAATGGAGGCGTAAACTGGTTCAATCAGACTGTTGGAAATAATGCAGCTGTTTCAGTTCATTTTATAAATAATTTAAATGGTTTCGCTGTCGGTAGTTCAGGTGTGATTTATAAAACCACAAACGGTGGAAACAACTGGATTGAGCAAACCAGGATCAGCAGTAACTTATTAAATTCAGTGTACTTTGTTGATCAGAATACAGGTTACATAGCCGGAGAGTACGGGACATTACTGAAGACTACAAACGGAGGATTGTCTTTCATCAGATCAAATTCAGATATTATGCCTGACAACTTTAAATTGTATCAGAATTATCCGAATCCCTTTAATCCAGGTACAACGATAAAATTTCGTATTCCTAAACTTTCTGAAATAAGTATTAAAATTTATGATTTGCTGGGTAAGGAAGTTAATTCACTTGTAAATAAAAAACTGCAAAGCGGTGAATATGAAGTTTATTATGATGCTTCTGCGCTTGCAAGCGGAGTTTACTATTACTCTTTATATTCCAATAAAATACTCATTGAAACAAAAAAATTAATATTCACTAAATAAATTAATCAATTAATTAAACACACTGTCATGAAAAAAATAATTCTGCTTCAGGCAATTTTGTTTTGTCTTTGCGGCATTACAAGAGCCCAGTTTGCCAATGATTATCCTTTCAAAACTTATGTTGATAACAGCGGGTTCTTGTATGTTACAGGAGATACAGTTATTAATGAGACAAC
>JAFDZQ010000111.1:554-5087 GCA_018266895.1 Bacteroidota bacterium | reverse complement strand
TGGATAGGAACACTTAACAGAGGGTTAGTTAAGCTTGAAGATACAACCTGGACAATTTACGATGAACAAAATTCCGGCATACCTGAAGGAAGAGTACGAGCCCTAAACTCTGAGAACCACATCAAATGGATCGGAACGAATTCAAAAGGTATTGTAAGATTTAACGATACATCATGGACTGTATATAATTCTACGAATTCAGGAATCTCCTATGACCGTATATCAGATATAGATATAGACAGAGAAAATAACAAATGGATTTCTACATCCGGAGGGGGGTTAAATAAGTTTAACAGCATTGACAGTATCTGGTCAGTCTATTTTAATCCGGGATTTATAACGTGTTTATTAATAGATGATAGTCAGAATATTAAATGGATGGGATCATCGGGAGGCGGTCTGTATAAATTTTACAATGATACAGGATTAGTAAATTATACCCCTGACAATTCGCCGATGCCAAGTTATACAGTATACGATCTTTCAATTGATTCAAACGGCAATCTATGGATTGCTACAGGCGGAGGACTTGCGGTTTTCAATGAAACCGGAATTATTTCAGGAGTTAATGATCCCGGAATAATAAATACGCCTGTAAGCGTCAGACTCTTTCAGAATTATCCGAATCCTTTTAACCCTGAAACCAGGATAAAGTATGCGTTAAAAAACAGCGGGAATGTTAAACTAAGTGTGTTTGATATAACCGGAAAATTAATTCAGATACTCGTTAACGAAAATCAAAAGACAGGTGATTACGAAGTTTTATTCGACGGACAGTCGCTTCCGAGCGGAGCGTATTTTTATAAAATTGAAACAGCAGATTACAATGAGACGAGAATGATGATGCTTGTGAAATAACAGTAGAGTGTGTGGAGTGTGCTATGGTAAGGATCTGTCTAGCGGAGTTTATTTTGTGAGAACGGAATCTGGTGATTTCAGGGATATAAAGAGAATGGTTCTTGTAAAATAAATCTAAATTAATAATATTGTATAAACAATTTTTTCTCAAAAATAAAACAAATCAACATGAAAACAGGCGATGCAGAGAACTCTGTTGTCTCAGCAAAATCAATGGAAGAGCTGAATAAAGTCATTAAAGACATGATCGAACAGGGCTGGGAATCGGAAGGCAGCATTCAAAGCAATGAAGACGGTACTTTTTCACAGATAATGAAAAAATAAATTCATAATAAAATCTTTTTATTAATTTAAAACCAACAAAGTGAAAACTATTTATACTTTTATCTGCGCGGCAGTAATAATCATTGTTTTATTATTATCCAATGATTCCATTACAAGCCGTAACAACTTATCCAATTTTTCCGAAGATACGGATTATAAAGAGGGCGAAATTATCGTCATGTTTAAATCTCCGGAAGATGCCGTTTCTTTTGCACGGAATTACAGTTCTATAAATCTATCCATGAAAGAAGAACTTGTAAAAGATATGAACATATATCTTTTTCAATATGACATTCAGAAATCAAATTCAGTAGATGCATTGATGTCAGTAATGCGAAGCGATAAAGTTGCCATTGCGCAGTTCAATCACTACTTCAAGGAAAGAGTCGTGATCCCTAACGACACAAGATTCGCAGAGCAATGGGACAAGAACAATACAGGTCAGACGGGAGGAACTCCTGATGCTGACATAGATGCTCCTGAAGCGTGGGACATTTCCACAGGCGGCACAACAGTTTTCGGTGATACGATAGTTGTTGCGATCGTAGACGGTGGACAGCAGGTAGATCATCAGGATCTGAGTACCTGGAGGAACTGGGCAGAGATTCCTGCAAACGGAATTGACGATGACAATAACGGATACATAGACGATATCAACGGCTGGAATGCCGGAAGCAACAACGGAACAATCCCTGCCAATCAGCACGGTACACACTGTGCAGGAATTGCAGGAGCTAAAGGAAATAATAATCTCGGCGTTGCAGGAGTCAACTGGAATGTAAAGACAATGCCCGTGGTTTACGGGTCGGCTACTGAAGCAAATGCAGTCAAGGCATACGGTTATGTCCTTAAGCAGAGAAAGATATTTAATAATTCAAACGGTACACAGGGAGCATTGGTAGTTTCTACAAATTCCTCCTGGGGAATTGACAACGGTCAGCCGTCCAATTATCCTTTATGGTGCGCATTTTATGATTCGCTCGGCAAAGCCGGGATACTCAGCGCCGGCGCGGGTCCGAATAATAATGTCAACATTGATGTTGTCGGTGACATGCCGACAACCTGTCCGAGTAATTTTTTGATAGCAGTGACTAATACGACAAACACCGATGCAAAGAACAGCGGCGCGGGATACGGTCCGATTAACATGGATCTCGGCGCACCGGGAACAAGCATTCTTTCAACAGTTCCCACAAACAGTTACGGTCTTCTGACAGGAACATCAATGGCTACGCCGCAGGTTGCAGGCGCAGTCGGACTTATGTATGCAGGAGCAAGCAGTTTATTTATTCAGCTTTCAAGGACCAATCCTGATTCGGCGGCATTGTTATTCAAGCAGTTCATTATGTCAAGCGTGGACACACTTCCTTCGCTTGCCGGAATTACTGTTTCTAACGGAAGACTTAACGTTGCAAAAATGCTTCAGAAGGTCAGAGTTTCCAATGTTCCTGTTCTGAATCCTTTCTCCTTAAGGACGCCTGTTGCAGGAACGACGCTGACTTCGCTACCGTTCGGAACGACGCAGTACAATATTACATGGGATACATCTGCTACTGGAGCGACATACAGATTTGTATTCGGAAGTCCTACGACTTCACCGAGAAAGATCTCAATACCTGCCGGTACAAATTCAGTTACATTATCATCAGGACAGCTTGATAATATTCTTGCCGGACTCGGATTGAATCCCGGTGATTCACTTGTCGGTCAATGGGATGCCTGGACATACAGATTTCTGCCGCTTAATGATTCTCTGAAATCAAACAACGGTCCGAGAGCAATTACAATGAAGAGAGGGATTCCGCAGCTGTCAGCATTTAATTTAAATGCTCCTCCTAACGGAACGACGATAACAACTTCGCCTTTTAATACATCCATCATAAATATAAACTGGACAAGATCGGGACAGGGAGTTTCTTACAAATGGAAATTCGGAAACCCGACTCTTACAAATGAAAGATTATCTTATTCGTCGAATAATTCAGGTTATGATACGACACTTTCATTTGTTAATAACGCACTTGACGGTACTCTGCTGGGACTTGGACTTAATCCTGGCGATTCACTTGTCGGACAATGGTCAGTCTGGGCTTATAACGGCATCGATTCTTCAAAAGCTTCGCAGACATATTCAATAACTTTAAAAAGACAATCACGAGGTGATGTTTTAATTGTTTATGATTCAACAACAGCATTATGCAGAACTTCAAGAGACTCCGTGATCAATAATCTCAGCAACATGGGAGCGACATTTGATACTTATAACAGATTAGGAAACACGGGAACTTCTTCAATTTCGTTCAGAGGTTACAAAAAAGTAATTCTGCTCGGTGAAGGGACTTCCATAATGTCAAATGTAATAAAGGATTCCATAAAATCTTACCTTGCTGCTGGCGGAATTTCCGTTGCTACAAAATCAAAGCTTATAATTATCGGAGAGGATGTCGGATATCATCTTGACAGAACCGGCTCGACATATATTGACACTGCTTTTGCAAGAAGCACACTCGGTTTTCAGTTTATGGCTGACAGACCCGGAGTGGCAGCGAACGGACTTACAGGAGTATTTATCAATCCGGGATTAACCGACAGCACGATCGGAACATGGCCTGATGTTTTAAAAAGATCGGCTTCAGTTCCGTCTTCACGGACATTTAATCTTTACAAGTTCAGATTATATGCAGATTCAATGAACGCAGTCGGAAGGATCGGAACAAATTTCAACGTAGCTGTATTTGGAGTTGATCTTGAATCTCTGAGACCTTCTGCAAATTCACCTGCGGGATCGCCTGTTTATAGATTCATCAACGGCGCAATGAAATTCGTAGATGAGATTCCGACAGTCATACAGAATACAGTTAACTCTGTGCCTGAAGTTTATTCTCTTTCACAGAATTATCCGAATCCGTTTAATCCGGTTACGAATCTGGAATTTGGAATTCCGAAATCGGGATTTGTGTCATTGAAGGTTTATGATTTATTAGGAAAGGAAGTTGCAGTATTAGTCAATGAAAAACTTTCGCCGGGAAGATATAAAGCTGAATTCAACGGAAGCAACTTTGCGAGCGGAGTATATTTTGTCAGAATGGAAACAGGTGATTTCAGGGATATAAAGAGAATGGTGCTGATAAAATAAAATTTAACAATCCTGGGTTGTTGCCGGGGTAAGAAGAATTAATATATTTTTGTTCTTATAATTCAGTCAAACAAGGGAGCATGCTCCCTTGTTTTGTTTAATGCAAATTTCTGATTTTTAACAGACCTCACTGGATATAATTTAGTGAGGTCTTTATTTGTTTCTCACAGATAACACAGATTAACACAGATCAGACTCTGCATTTTTCTTTCAAT
>JAFDZQ010000111.1:0-534 GCA_018266895.1 Bacteroidota bacterium | reverse complement strand
CTGAATAACAAGAATCATATTTTGATATTAATTAAGGTTTAGATTAATTATTTTGTGCAAAATGAACATAGAAAAATTTATAATTGGAAATGATTTCGCATCTTCGGATAAGGTTGCTGAAATAAGAAATCCGTTCAATGATGAAGTTGTAACCAAAGCTTACAGGTCGGATAAAAACCATATTAACACTTCATTAGATTATTTAACAAATATCTTTTCAAAGTACAGGGAAACTCCGGTTTATCTCAGATCGGAATTATTGGAAAAGATCTCGGATAAAATTTCAGGTAAAAGTGAATATCTGTCTCATCTTATTACACTTGAGACGGGCAAACCCATAAAATTTTCGAGGATAGAAACTGAACGGGCGGTTCTTACTTTTAAACTCGGCTGCGAGGAAGCAAAAAGAATAAACGGTGAGGTAATAAGTCTTGATCTGATGAAAGGTTCGGAAAATGCATCCGGCATCATCAGAAGATTCCCGTTAGGAGTCATACTTGCCATTACACCGTGGAATTTTCCGCTGAATCTTGT
>JAFDZQ010000110.1 GCA_018266895.1 Bacteroidota bacterium | reverse complement strand
ATGTTGTCAGTTGTATTGTCATTAATAATTTTTTCCGGAAAGACTAATTCAGCTTCCGGCAAAGCGGTTTTTTCAGTTAAAGAAAGCATTGATGTTTTTATTCCGGGAGCGATAAGCCCTCCGGTGAGTACATTTTCTGATACCATTGTGTAAGTAGTAGCAGTCCCGAAATCTATGATAAGCATATTTTTCCTTCTGTAAATCACAGCAGCTGCCGATGCATTGCATATTCTGTCATTGCCGATTCCTTCACCGTATCTGATCTTTACCGGAAGCCGTATGTTACGGTCAATAAACACAGGCTCTATCCCAGTTTTTCTGCTAATAAATTTTTCCGTGAATTCCTTATTCTTATTGTTTAATAGTGATACACCGATTTTAAACGGCGGAGATTTCCTGATTTCCCTGAATACTGATTCCATACCCGATCTGATATCTTTCATGAATGAATTTTTCGAATATGAAAATCTTTTAATCAGTTTTATTTCATTCGCTCCGGGAATGCTTACGGCTGTTTTAATATCTGAATTACCTATGTCAATAAGTAAATTGTACAAGTATCTCCTTAAAAAAAAAGCGTAAAAGATTTTATTCCTTTACGCAGTTTATACTTAATTTATTGCTGTTTATTTGAACGGAAATTTCATCCCTGCTGTAAACACAAAACAGGAAACATTTCCTCTGTCTCTGATTATAAGCTTGTATTTTCCGTCAAACAAAAGGTTGAAGGAAGTGCCAACATTCTTTAATTCAACGCCTCCGCCTATGTCAAGTCCGAGCTTTGTAGTATTTGTCTTGTCAATATTCAGAAAGTTAACCCCAAGCCCTCCGTCAAGATATGGTCTGACAACTGCGGGAGAAAGATAAAATCTTGCAAGACCGGCGAGTTCAAAATTGTTCTGATCTTTTGAATTCCAGTAATTTGCCTGCGGTAAAAAAGAAAATCCCCCTGCATTAATTTCTGCAAAAGCCCCTATGGCAAATCCGACATTTCCCTCTATGGAAGCTAAACCGATATTGTATCCGACACTCGCTCCGGTAGAAGGCAGCCCTTTTCTTTTTGAAAGCAGGTTATCTGATGATTTTAAGAAAGCGGTTTCGGTTCTGACTGAACTATTAATACCTTTTAACTGCGTGATATACTGTGCCTGAGAATTATCCGTGAAGAATAAAATGAAAGTAACAAAAACAAAAATTAATTTTTTCAATTAGAAAGATTTAATTTAGATGAATAGTTTATTAATTTGGTCAATGTCAGTTCAGATTCGAAATTTCCATTTTTTTTAATTCATCCCTGATCTGCGCTGCCTTTTCGTAATCTTCTTTATTTATGGCTTCATCAAGTTCGCTTTTCAGATGAATTATTTTTTTCTCTTTGTTCGAAAGATTTTTTGAAGGATCGGCAGACTTAGGACTGAATTGTTCCTTGTCAAAATCACCTACGGATTCTTCGGTTTCATTTTCATCTTTCGGAAGTACCTGTTCGTCATAATCAGGTACAAATCCTACTTCATCCATGATTTCGGAATTCACAAAAATCGGTGCGGAAAATTTAAGCGCAATTGCTATAGCGTCTGAAGGTCTTGCATCCATTTCTTCTATTCCTGCTGAATCAAATTTTATCTTAGCATAGAATGTGGAATCTTTTAATTCGCTGATCGTGATGTGGTTTATTGAATAACCGAATACTTCGATCACTTCTTTTAAAAGATCATGAGTCAGCGGTCTTGGAGGCTTTATACCTTCAAGTTCAAGTGCGATTGACTGGGCTTCATATTGTCCGATTATTATCGGAAGTCTTCTGCTGCCGGCAATCTCTTTCAGGATAATCGCATAACCTCCTCCGCTGATTGAAGGAGTTAATGATAATCCAAATATATCAACCTGTATTGTATCTCCGGAATTTTCCATTTATGGTTAAGATCTTTTTTAATTTTAATGCTAAGCTAATTTAAAAGTTTCATACTTGCAATATATTTAAAAATTTACCTGAATATCAGTTTGATAGCACTTTTTTAAACTCTTCCGTCATTGCCGGGATGATCTCAAATACATCACCTACAATACCGTAATTTGCTACCTGAAATATCGGAGCGTCTTTGTCTTTGTTTATGGCTACAATGCATTTCGAAGAAGACATTCCTGCAAGATGCTGTATTGCTCCGCTGATACCGCAGGCGATATAAAGACTCGGAGATACAGTTTTGCCTGTCTGACCGACCTGCTCGGAATGAGGTCTCCATCCGGCATCTACAACCGCTCTTGAAGCTCCTACGGCTGCTCCGATTGAATTTGCAAGTTCTTCCACTATCTTAAACTGTTCAGGCTCCCTTAATCCTCTGCCGCCTGAAACTATCCTGTCGGCTTCCGCTACATCAAGTTTCTCGCTGCTGATGATCACATCTTTTACTACTGAACTGAAATCTGAATCTGAAAGATTCAGTGACCCTGTATCTGCTTTTTCAATCTGTATGCTGACACCTTCTTTCTTTGAAGGCTTAAAGACATTCGGTCTTAGAGTAAGAACGATTTTATCTGAATTTGATTTCACTACCGTAATGCTTTTACCGGCGTAAACAGGTCTTGATGCAGTAATTTTTCCGCCTTCGGTTTTAATTGAAATACAGTCGTTATAAACGGATGAATCTGTTTTTATTGAAATCCTGCCTGCGAGATCTTTTCCGAGAGAAGTTGCAGACAATAGAATAACATCAGCATTCTTCTGCTTTGCTATCTCACTTATGACTTTCGCGTAAGAAGAAGGAGAGTATTTAATATCCTTCGCAGGGCTTTTTCCGTTAAGTTCATTCAGATCAATGTATACTAGTTTTACAGCTCCGTAATCGGCAAGTGAATTGGCATCCTTTTCTATTCCGGATCCTATAGCAAGAACAGTGAGTTCGGAACCAGACTCAGATGCTAACTTCACAGCTTCAGAAACAATTTCGAATGCTGAATTTTTGAATTTTCCCTCTTTTGCTTCTACAAATGCTATTATACTCGACATTACTTTTTTAAGTTTTAATTTTAAAATAATTTATATTTAACTTATCAGATAACTTTTGCTTCATCTCTCAGCAACCTGACTAATTCTGATACATCATCCTTACCGTTATTGAAGATCCTTCCGCTTGCCTTTGCAGGTGGAAGAATCATTTCAGAAATTTCTGTTTTATTACCGCTGTAAGTTTCGGATACTTCTGTAATTGGCTTTGATTTAGCTGCCATAATGCTTTTTAAATTCGGATATCTCGGCTCATTTAATCCTTTCTGTGCTCCGATGACAATTGGCAGAGTGGATTCGACAATTTCTTTTCCGCCTTCAACTTCTCTTTCTGCAGTTACTTTTCCTTCAGAGATATCGAGTTTTACGACCACGCTTATGCAGGGAATTCCGAGTAATTCGGAAACCATCGAGGGAACCAGTAATCCGTCGAAATCTATAGACTGTTTTCCGAAAAGGACAATATCCGGATTTAAAGGCTTAATATAATCGGCAAGATTTTTTGAAACAGTATAGCTGTCAAAATCGGCAGAATCTGATTTTATAAAGACTCCCTTATCAGCTCCCATCTGGAAAGCTTTTTTAACGGCATCTTTTGCTTTTTCTGTTCCGAAAGATATTGCTGTTACTTCGCCTCCGTTTTTTTCTTTTAATTTTAAAGCTTCTTCAACCGCTATTTCATCATAAGGATTAAGAATATAGCTGACCCCGCTCTCATCTATGGATTTTTTTGAATCTGAAATTTTTACTTTTGTAGTACTGTCAGGGACTAAAGACACGCAAACAATGATTTTCATTATGCTGAATATTTTGAAATTGTTTATAAATTGTAAGATTTTTTGTTTTCAAAATTAATTCTATTAATCTGTAAAATCAATTTCAAATTTTTTACAAAATTTCAAAAACATCTCATCCTTAAAGAATAATATTAAAATCTTTGCCATGAATTTCACGAATAATCACGAACATAAAAAAATCATTACTGATTTTGAAATAGAATTGATACAATCAATCCATACTTTTTGGACAACACAGGCGTTTAAACATTTAGTCTAAATTTTTGTAAAGTATTGGACAGATGTGGAAACTCTTTTTCACTATGTACACGACAAAAAATTTGAATAAAAAATGAAAATCTGACCCAGAATTATTATTTTTAGATAATCAC
>JAFDZQ010000010.1 GCA_018266895.1 Bacteroidota bacterium | reverse complement strand
AAACCCTTTGAATTCCGTCGCGAACATATTCCCATACTTCAGAATATTTTTCATCAATAAATTTAACATTATTTTCGCCGTAAACATTTTTGCATACAGAATAGAATTCGTCAAAAGACGTATAGAAGTTATAAAGAATAATAATAACATCGAATTCATTATCCAGATCAATTAAATCAACTTTGTTTAAATATAATGGGCTGTCTGTATCCTGTTTTTTTTCTTCAAAAATATATTTGAATTCACGTTCTAAGAAAAAGTAAGCTTCCTTTGATATACTGATCCAGTGAAAATCATCAATTTCATTAATCCTCTCTATATCAGATTCATTATCAACAGCGCAAAACTGAATAAAACCTGTATTTCTTCCCTGGTCTGCCAGAAAATCGTATTTTAATTCTTGAATCAGATCAATNNACAGAATCAGGTACATTTTTATCATTCATAAAATTATCGCTTTAAAAAATTAATTTAAAATCATGACTTCTATTTAATGTAACCACATCGCAAAAAGATAACGACAAGAATTTGAAAATTTTCTCCGCCAGCATTATTTTTGCAAAAAGTCCGAATAAAGATTTAAATTAAAAAAAGTTTATTAACACAAAAAAATTTACACGCTCAGGTTAAATGATAGGTATACAGAAAAAGTAAAATATTCTAATTACATCTTCATCCCAAAATACTCAAAAAGTTTATTATTAAAATCATCCTTATCCTTCACATCAGCTATTTTTTTTACATTGCCTTCTGTGACAGTAAGATTCCTGTCTGTTAGCGTGATCCTTCCGTTTTCCTTTGCAATCGAACATAATAGTTTTTTTGTAAAAGGGGAGTCGGGTGAAGTCTGATGATAGTTATTCATTTCTTCAAATTCATTCCATTTCCGTTCTTTAAACGTAAAGATATATTCATCTTTAAAAATAAGACCATCGGAGGATTTCTGCAGAGACAGATAGTCTGTACCGGCAAACTCTGAAATTCTGTAAAAACCGGTAGGATCTTTCTGAACTTCGTTCAGCTTTATTTCCAAAGGTTCAATAAAACTGTCGCCAAATCCAACATCTGCGAGCCAAAGCCTGTCAGTTTCTGCAATTATTGCAAGATGATCAAATTCTTCACCAAAGCCGCCTGAATTATCACTGACCCTTGCAGAAATCATCTTAACATTAAATCCTAAGTTCCTTAAAAGATTATAAAATAAGCCGTTCAGTTCATAACAATATCCCCCTCTGTTACCATTTATAATTTTTTCTTTGAGATACTGAAGCTCCAGGCGTATTTTAATATTTAAGTGTATATCAAGATTTTCAAAAGGAATATTCAATAAGTGATTTCTGTGCAGAATTCTAAGATTTTCATAATCCGGCAATGAAATTCCAGAGATACTGATTCTTTTCAGATACTTAATGATATCCATTTCAAATTTATATTTATAGAAACATATGAAAATCAATATGCAATATAGATAAAAGCTGTATATAAAAATATCACATAATGGTTTGTATTTAAAAACCGAAAGCGGTATATTGAAACTCAATTTAACAGAAAAGTTTCTTAGTAATAATATCGTTCTTTAAAATTTACAAGCTCAACTAAGATTAAGTTTGATTTTTACGCCGCTCCTATCGGCGCAGCAAGTGTTCCAAAACATATTTACAAACAAAATAGGAGATACACAATTGAGCAATTCCAAAATTATTGCGATATTCATATTCGCATTAGTTTTAACAAACTTAGTCAGTTGGAAGCACACTGATTTATTTGCAAAAAACAGAGATGTAAGCCCTGAATTTGTTCAGGAAGGTATGGCTTCATGGTATGGCCCAGGATTTCAAGGCAGGAAAACCGCTAATGGAGAGCGATTTAACACCTATGAAATGACGGCAGCACATAAAACCTTGCCTTTCAATACTTTAATCAAAGTAACAAATTTAGACAATGGCGTCTCTACCGTTGTGAGAATCAACGACAGAGGTCCATATGTGAGAGGTCGTATAATTGACCTTTCAAATGCCGCAAAGAATGAAATTCAGATGGGCGGTTTAGCTCAGGTCAGGATAGAAGTATTTAATCCTGAAGAAGAGGAAACCGAAGAGGTAGAAGATAATGTCTCTCCTGTAAACCTTTTTGAAGAACAATTTCCTCCAGCTGCGAAGATATTCGTAGAATGGACAAACAATACGGCAAATTTAGGGAGTATTTCTGATGAGCAGATAGAACAGCTGTTCAACAGTTCGAAGATTAAAATTAAGGTTTTAACTCCGGATGTTGCTGATGCTTCTTCAGTTATTTACCAGGAAATTACGGAAAACGGTAATAATAATTACTTTGATATAACTAACAGAGTAAAATTCATTACGGGATATTCCATAGAAACCGGTATTTTCACTGAAAAAGCCAAAGCTTCCGAATTGATTAATAATCTTGAGTCGGAAAAAATCAAAAATATATTTCTTGAAGAGAAAATAAGCAGTACCGGTACAGATTACAAAGTCTATATCGGAAATTACAAAACTCTTGAAGAAACGAAAGATGACATAGTGAAGTTGTTAGAAATGGATAGTAATATAAAGTTTAAGATTGTTAAGATAGGCTCATAATAAATTTAAAGCCGCTTTCAGAAATGAAAGCGGCTTTTTCGTTTATCTGTAATTTGTAAACTGAAATGCAAAATCCAGATCTGAATCGCGAAGTAATTTCATCACAGCCTGCAGATCGTCTTTATCCTTTCCCGAAACTCTTACCTGTTCGTCCTGAATTGCTGCCTGAACCTTCATTTTTGTGTCCTTGATCATCTTTACTATTTTCTTCGCATCTTCTTTTTCTATTCCCTGCTGAAGCTTAATTTCCTGCCTGACAGATCCGTGTGAAGCCGGTTCAATGCTGCCGTATTTCAAAGCTTTAATGGAAATGCCTCTCTTTATCATTTTATTCTGAAGTATGTCAATTACAGCTTTCAGTTTGTATTCATCATCCGAAGCGACATTAACTGCGTTCTCTTTTTTGTTAAATGTAATTTCGCTTTTACTTCCTTTAAAGTCATACCTTTGTAAAATTTCTTTCATTGCCTGATTTATTGCATTGTCAACTTCCTGAGAGTCTACTTCCGATACTATATCGAATGAATATTGAGCCGCCATTGTTAATTAGTTTAAATTTATGATAGTTCATAAAAATAGCTAATATTGATTTTAAAATGAATGGTTTTATTGAAATTCAGATTATAATTTAATCAAAACATACTTCTAAACTTCATCTGAAATCAAATTATCGGGAAAAGAGATATACATACTGAATAAATAATTTTATAATACTTTCTAAAACGGAGATCAGTTCTGAAAAAAATAATTTTTACAATTGCCTTAGTAATAATCATATCAGATGTTTCTTATTCCTCAAATCCCGACAGCGGGTTAATAGCATATTATCCTTTCAACGGTAATACAAAAGATGAAAGCGGCAACGGAAACAACGGGATAAATTTCGGGGCTACTTTAACTACTGACAGATTCGGAACTGCCGGCAAGGCATATTCTTTCAATCAGAATTACATTGAGATCCCGAATTCACCAAGTCTTAATTCACCGGTAAGCTCACTGACTTTAAATTTCTGGACAAACATTTCAGCATGGGATCAGAGTTCAGCCGGATTTATGGGAAAGTCAAATTCATCTGCTTTAGGACAGTACGGTGCCGTTGCAACAAATACTCCGTATATTCAATTTGATCTCGGAGGACAGTATGTCAGGATCACAAGATTTTTCGCTTTAAATACATGGTACTTTATCAGTTTAAAATATAACGGGCAAAAAGTTAAGCTTTATCTTAACGGTGAGGTTTATGATTCTGTGAATTTTTCCGGAACTCTTACATCGGACAATTATCCTCTGATTCTTGGAAAACATACTCCGGGCGCAGTAAGATATCTCAATGGAAAACTTGATGACATAAGAATTTATAAACGCGCATTGTCTGATGCGGAGATAGCCCGACTTTATAATGAAAGCAGTCTTGACATAAAGATCATTCCCCAGGGATTTTTTAATCCTCAGAATTCAAATCTTAGAATGAAAGACACTGTAAGAGTATATTTCAGAGGATCATCTTCACCTTATCAGATTCTGGATTCTTCCAAGGCAGTCATAGATTCTGTTTCGTGTATAGCAAGAAGTGCAGTCTTTGTACAGCCCGGTTCATATTACGCTGAGATAAAACACCGTAACAGCATTTCAACATGGACAAGTTCGCCTGTTTATATTAAGGGATATCAGATTTATGATTTCACCACATCTGCGTCACAGGCATACGGAAATAATCAGGTATTTAACGGAAGTGTTTATTGCATTTACGGTGGTGATGCGGACAGAGACGGAATTGTAGACGCATCTGATGTGAGCAGTGTTGACAATGCTGCGAACATTTCCTCAGAAGGATATGTACAGACAGATCTGACGGGAGACAGATATACAGATGCTTCGGATGTCAGCATTGCGGATAATAATGCAAGGAATCTTATCAGCGAGATCACACCTTTTACAATTCAGGCGCCGTGCAATCTTACCTGTGACAGATTTCTGAACTGGTCCGGATTTACATGGTGTATTATTGGTTCGAATGACTCCAAATGCTATCCGGGTCCGAATTATTATTCATCTAACACTGATAATGTAAGAGTAGACAGCGCCGGAGATCTTCACATCAGGATTACAAACAGAAACGGCCGTTTCTACTGTGCGGAGATGCATACAGTGCAGACTGTCGGATACGGAAAATACACATTCGCAATTTCCAGCAGGATAGATAATCTCGATAAGAATATCGTTCTGGGATTGTTTACCTGGAATGACAAGAACTGTATTACAAATGCAAACAGTGAGATCGATATCGAATTCACGCGTTGGGGTGACGCCGGGAATCCGGATGTGATTGAGTATTCAGTTCAGCCGACAAATTCCGGTCAGGAGACTGACAGATTTACTTCCAGACCGATGACACTAAATACAAACAAATCCATTCATTTTATTAACTGGACTCCTTCGATTATCGAATGGTCGGGTTATCAGGGGCATACAAATCCTCCGTCTTCAAATGATCTGATTGCTTACTGGTCATTTAACAGTAATAACATTCCAAAAAGCAGTAAAATCTGCAACTCGAATCCTGTCGTAATTCCGGATCCTGAAAATGCCACTCATCTGAATCTGAATCTCTGGCTGAACAGGGGAAATTATCCTTCAAACAATCAGGAAGCTGAGGTTATAATTCACAGCATAAATTATAATCCTTTAGTTTTCTCATCACCGCTGATGCTGAAGGATTAATATTCATTTATGAATTTTTTTACTGAATCAGATTCATCAAAATAAAATTAGTTGTTAAATTTTCGGTTGAATGAAAAAGCATATCTGTTTAATTTGAAATAAAAAAAATAATCATGAATAATTTATTTTTATCGGAAGATGTAATGTATAAAGCATTGCTGAACAAGGACAGACAGTTTGAAGGTCAGTTTATAATCGGTGTAAAGACGACGGGAATTTTCTGCAGACCTTCATGCACTGCAAGAAAGCCAAAGAAGGAAAATGTCGAGTTTTTCGTAAACTCAAAGGAAGCTCTTGCAAGCGGATACAGGCCCTGTAAAATATGCAAACCTCTTGAACTCAGCGGAGCGATACCGGTTGAGATTAAAAAAATACTTAACGAGATCGAATCCGAACCATCCGAAAAAATTACCGATTACGGACTTGTAAAAAGAGGAATTGAACCGAGTATGGTAAGAAGATGGTTCATTAAGAATCACGGAATGACATTTCAGGCATATCAGCGTCTGCTCAGAATAAATAATGCCTTCAATAAAATAAGGAACGGGAATAAAGTAATTGAAGCTGCTTATGATAACGGTTATGAATCCCTGAGCGGATTCAATCATACATTTAAAAAAGCCACTTCAGTCAGTCCGAAAAACAGTTTTACAAAAAACATACTTACTTATACAAGGATTACAACACCAATCGGACCGATGATGGCAGTTGCTTCAGAGAAAGGAATATGCATTCTTGAGTTCACCGACAGAAGAATGCTTGAAACGGAATTAAAGGATATCAAAAGATATTTCAGATCAAACATATTCCCCGGCAGCAGTAAATTCTTTGAGCCATTGAAAAAACAGCTTGAAGAATATTTCAGCGGAAGCAGAAAGGAATTTGATATTCCGTTGGAAACACCCGGAACTGAATTCAGAAAACAGGTATGGAAAGTGCTGCAGACAATACCTTACGGGGAAACCAGGTCATACAAAGCTCAGGCAGCAGCGCTGGGAAATGCAAAAGCAGTCAGAGCAGTAGCTAATGCAAACGGAGCTAATAGAATTTCTATTATCATTCCATGTCACCGGGTTATCGGGGAAGACGGAAAACTCACAGGTTACGGCGGGGGACTCTGGAGAAAGAGCTGGCTGCTTAATCTTGAAAAGAAATTTAATCAAAGATAAAACTTATTTCATATTTCGGCTGTGTATGCGCAAAAAATATTTTTCACGGATTTACAGAATCAAAATCGCAAATATAAAATAATCTTATTATCAGATGAATCTGCAATTATTTTAATGATTATCTCTGATTTAGAAATAATTCTTACCGGAATATTGAAGTTCAAATTGTTCTGCAGAAATTAAAAATTGTAATTAACTTTAAAACGCGCAGAGTACAAGTGCGAAATATTTTCTTGCAATTTAAAATTCTAAAAGAACCTTCGTGCCTTGTGCCTTCATGTTTAAAAAATTGTACTAACAAAAAAACAATGTTTAAATATTATAAATAAACTGACATTAATTCTGCAAATGTTTTTAAAAATGTCAGTTCATCTGCGGTAAATAATAACAAGTTACAAAAATTAATACAGAAAATCTTATTGAGCTAAATTAATGAATTATTATCGTTAATTTTCATAAACATAAAAATTATGAATAAAGAAGCAGAAAACTCGTCATCCTTTAAAGCAAATGAATTTATTGAGTATGCTGACAAATCCGTTGTGAGCAAGACCATTATCAAAAAACCATCCGGAAATATTTCATTGTTTGCATTCGACAAAGGCGAAGGACTTGCGGAACACAGTTCGCCTCATGAAGCTTTTGTACAGATAACAGACGGCACTGCCGAAATAAACATTGGCGGAAAACTTCACAGATTATCATCAGGAGAATGCATAATACTTCCCGCAGACATTCCGCATTCTCTGTCAGCTGCAGAAAGATTTAAGATGATTCTTACTATGATTAAAAGTTAGGCAGCGGAGCAGTTAAGCAGTCAGGCAGTGTGGCAGTTTACAAACAATCAGTAAATGAATTCCTGACATTTACATCCCTATGATGTTTTACTTCTGAACACGGCAGTATTTACAGTACATTTTTATTTTCTCATTCTATGTCATACCTGAGAATACCAACCTTGCGTTTATCTCACAGAGGGCAGGCGGGTGTATGGCTGGAATTAACAGAATTTAAAGACGTAAAAAAGTTTGACCGTTACTAAAAAATATTACTGTGAAATATTAAGTATGTTTAAATTTAATAAAGTGTTATATAATTTCACTTATGTTGAAAAAAGCACTAATATTCATTGTATCGGTTGCAGCATTATTCTTTTTATTTAACAATGTGCTGATGCCGCTTTATGTAAAACATTCCGATACCGTAAAAGTCCCTAAGGTAACAGGCATGAATTATATTGAAGCAAAAAAGTTAATAGAAGAAGCAGGTCTGGAGATCAAACAGGGAGATGTTAAATACGATGAGAACATACCTATCGGCATGATACTGGATCAGAATCCTCCGTCAGAAGAAACAGTAAAATACGGTAGAAGAATATATGTGACAATGAGCGGTGGGGAGCAGCTTGCGGAAGTTCCGAATCTTAAGGGCAGAAGTCTGCGTGATGCGAAATTTTCATTAGAACAGCGCGGATTGAAATTAGGCGAGACTGTTAGAAAGAATACAAATGAATATCCGGCTGATGTAGTTATATCACAGATTATACAGCCAGGAAGCAAGGTAAAGAAAAACTCTTCTCTTGACCTGATACTTAGCGACGGACCCTTGGCAGGTGATCTTAAAATCCCGGGACTTACCGGAAAAACTCTTGAAGAAGCGAAAAAAATTATTTCAGACAGCAAGCTTAAGCTTGGTAAGATAACATATCAGACAAATAATGATATTCCTCCGGGACAGATAGTTGACCAGTACCCCAAGTTTGACAAATCGGCGAATGAAAATACTGCAGTAGATTTATTTGTTTCAAGAAAAAAAGTGATCGTGAAAAAAGATACTGAAGAAAGCGAAACAGGAGAAACCGGGACGGATAAACAGCAGAGCACAGACAAAGAGACAAACAAGTCTGCGGAAACTCCTAAGGATAAATCCAAAGACAAACCTAAAGAAGATCAGACAAATACACCTCCTGAAAAGAAAATAGAAAAGAAGTCGCCTGTTCCTTCTGATAAAAAAGAAGAGATTCAGAAGATCAAACCTGATATAAAGAAAGACGGCGGCACCGATAACGACAAGAAATAAACTTATATCTTAAAACACGAAGATGAAAAAAATTTGTCCTTCCATACTTTCCGCTGATTTTGCAAAACTGGAAGAAGAAGTCAAAGATGCCGAGAAAGCTGGGGCTGACATCATTCATTGTGACATAATGGACGGTCATTTTGTGCCGAATATCAGCTTCGGTTCGAAGATAGTATCAGATGTAAATAAAATTACAAGCCTGCCGCTTGATGTACATCTTATGATAGAAAATTCAGAATATTTTATAGATGAATTTTACAAAGCCGGCGCTGATTATATTTCAGTTCATTATGAAAATAATTTTCATCTCAACAGATTAATTAACCGTATTAAATCTCTCGGAATAAAAGCAGGTGTTGTTCTGAATCCCGCAACACCCGTGTCTATGCTTACTGATATAATTCAGTACGCAGACTTCATACTCATAATGAGCGTTAATCCCGGATTCGGAGGACAAAAATTTATTTCAAATTCATTGAATAAAATAAGGGAACTCAAAAAGCTTATCACTTCAAATAATTATGATTGCCTTATTGAAGTAGACGGAGGGGTTGATACGGAGAACATAAAAGAAATATCGGATGCAGGCGCTGATATGTTTGTCTGCGGATCATCTGTATTCAATTCGGCTGACCGTTCGGAAACAATCAGAAAGATGAAGGAGTCTGTTTCTTAAAATCAAAATTATGAAGAATGTCTTTTTTAATGATGAAATTCTTGCAGCAGAAAAAAAAATCATATCTACTCTTGGCATATCTGCTCTTCTTTTAATGGAAAATGCAGGCGCTGAATCTGCACATATTATTTTCAAAAGATATAAAAATATCTTAAAATCAGGGGCAGTCATTCTTTCAGGAAAAGGCAGTAACGCGGGGGACGGTTTTGTCATAGCAAGGCATCTGAATGCGAAGAATATAAACGTAAAGCTGCTGATGCTTTTCCCTGTTTCAGATCTGAACGGAGATGCATTATTCAATTACAGAATTCTTGAAAACAGCAAAAGCAGTTACCTTGAAATAATTAATGCAAAGGATTATAAAACCGTAAAGAAAGAACTACGTGATCGCAGTGAACTTATCATTGATTCTGTTTTCGGAGTCGGTTTTAAAGGTGAACCGGATTTTCGGATTCAGAAAATCATAGAAGTGATTAACAGTTCAGGCAAAACAGTCGTTTCCATTGATATTCCTTCCTGTCTCGCAGATTATGACCAGAGTTCGTTATCTGTCAGGGCAAATGCAACTCTGTCTATGGGAGTAAAAAAATTCCACACGATGTTTTACACCGGGAAGAAAAACTCGGGTGAGATCATCACCGTTAATATAGGCATATCTGAAAATGAATTCACAAAATACAATAGCAGAAATATTTATGAGCCGGAGACAGGTGATATAAATAAATTTCTTATTGTCCGTGATGCCGATTCCAATAAATATAAAAGTGGAAAAGTATTTGTGCTGGCAGGATCCAAAGGACTGACCGGAGCCGCTTATATGTGTTCATTATCGGCATTGAGATCAGGAGCGGGAACTGTAATAACAGGCACTCCCGTATCTTCAAACACCATTCTTGCATCAAAACTGACCGAAGTAATGACTTTACCTTTGCCTGAAACAGAAGATTCAACGCTTTCTATGAAGTCTTACGAAAAAATCCGGGAAAGACTGAACTGGGCTGATATCGTACTTATCGGACCGGGATTGTCGAAGAATGAAGAAACCTCGGAGCTTGTAAGAAAAATAGTTAATGAAAATGATCTTCAATATGTCATTGACGCAGACGGTATT
>JAFDZQ010000109.1 GCA_018266895.1 Bacteroidota bacterium | reverse complement strand
GAAATTTTTGCTTAACGCAATTGCTCAGAATTTCTTAACGGCAATTTCTCACAGGCGGGTTTGTTTTAATTATACATAAATAAATTTGAATTACATTTTAAAACAAATAAAAATTACATATTCAAAAATATTTTGGACGGCAAAGTAATCATTCACATCCGTCCAAAACGCATTTTTCATTTACAGAAAATGTTTAAAGTCACAGTTCATATTTAATTATATCTTTTTTTTATTCGTATTGATTTATATTGCATACAAAATAATTCATTTGACAGCTGTAGAGTTTAAAGGCATTTCAAAAAAGTTCGGTAATTTCTATGCGAATGAGGATATAACTTTCGCCGTAAAGAAAAACACCGTTCACTGCATTCTCGGCGAGAACGGAGCCGGGAAGACCACTCTTATGAAAATACTATTCGGAATTTACAGACAGGATTCGGGTATAGTAAAGATATTTGACGAAGAAGTCAATTTCAGTTCACCTCACGATGCGATTGAAAAAAAAATCGGAATGGTTCATCAGCATTTTATGCTGATAGAAGATTTCACCGTCCTGGAAAATATTATTCTGGGATACGAAAAGTCAAATGGAATTAAGCTTGATTTCAAAAACACGGAAATTATACTGAATGACCTTATTGCAAAATATAATCTCGGTCTTGATCTGAATAAAAAAGTTTCGGAAGTAAGCATAAGCGGGCAGCAGAAAACCGAAATACTCAAGCTTCTTTACAGAAAATCAGAAATTCTGATCTTCGACGAACCTACCGCAGTATTGTCCCCGGTCGAAGTTAAAGAATTCTTTAAGATTACCGATACATTCAAAGCGGACGGGAAAACAATAATTCTTATTACTCATAAACTGAACGAAGTAAAAGAGATCTCGGACATGGTATCTGTCCTGAGAAGGGGAAAACTCGTATACGAAACAGATAATGACAGAAAGCAGCTTGATATTGAAAAGCTGAGCAATGCAATTGTAGGAGAAGAATTATCCGGATCATCTGTTCATTTAAATAAGACTGATAATGAAAATTATGAACGCATAGTTTATCTCTCACTGAAAAATATTCATCTGAAAAAGAAAAATGTTTCTGTTCTTAACGGTCTTGATCTTGAACTGATAAAAGGCGAAATACTCGGAATCTGCGGAGTTGAAGGCAACGGTCAGAATGAGATCGTCGATGTTATTTCAGGACTGGAAAAGAATTATCGGGGTGAATATGTTTCCGTTTCAGACAGGATCTCTCTTGTGCCGGATGACAGGTTAAAAAAAGGTATGATCAGAGAATATTCAATCGGAGAGAATGTATTCCTTAAAAAAGCAAAAGGCCGTTTTATAACTAACAAAGTATTAACCGGAATTTCAGAGAAAATAATTGAAAAATATGATGTGAGAGTTTCAGATGTGGATTCATCACTCGGCTCTCTTTCCGGCGGCAATCAGCAGAAGGCGATCTTTGCGAGAGAGATCGAACTCGATAATGATATTCTTGTTTTTTCACATCCGACAAGAGGCGTTGATATAAATGCAACGCTGTTTATTCATTCGAAAATTGTTGAGCAAAGAAATATCGGGAAAGCTGTTCTGCTGATTTCATCTGATCTTGATGAACTCATAAGTCTTTCGGACCGTCTCAGCGTTCTTTATAACGGCAGTATAGTCAGAACTTTCGGATCCGGTGAACTTAAAAGTTTTACGGAAGATAAACTCCTTCCCGAAATAGATGCTAAATCCAATCTATCGCTTTATGAAGAGATCGGAAAGTTAATGATCGGGATGGCTGAGTGAAATCAAAAACAAAAATAAATCTGATATCGGTCAGCCTGTCTTTCCTGGTAACCTTTGTAATAATATTTGCACTGCTGCTGCTTATTGACAAAAACCCTTTTGAAGTATTTTCACTTATCTTAAGCGAAGTCTTTGCCAGCGGGTACGGCATAGGGCAAACTCTCTTTAAAGCTACACCTCTGATAATCTGCGGATGCGGTCTTGCAGTCTGTTTTCATGCATCTCTTTTTAATATAGGAGCTGAAGGTCAGCTTAATGCAGGTTCGTTCACTATTGCCCTTGTTGCGGTTTATGCCGGAGATCTCTCTTTTCCGGTAATGCTGATACTCTGCCTTGTCTGCGGATTCATAGTAAGCGGTGTTGTCGGTCTTATTCCCGCATACATTAAAATAAAAAAAGACGTGAGCGAAGTAATATCAACAATTATGCTGAATTTTATAATCCTGGCTCTTGTAAATTATTTTCTTGTGGATTTCTTTGCAGTGAAGTCGACCATGAGAACTGAAAAAATTGTCGACGGCAATATGCTTTTTAAATTATCGGATATATTTCCTTTCTTTCAGGGTTCATCTCTTAACGCAAGTTTCTTCATTGCATTGCTTCTTGCCGTAGTAACTTACATACTGATTTACAAAACACAATTCGGCTACAAACTGAGGGCTGTAGGTTTTAACGAAACTGCTTCTAAATATATCGGCATTAAAACCAATAAGATTATTCTCGCTTCATTCTTTACCGGAGCTGGTATTACATCGCTTGCCGGAATAAACTACATTCTCGGTTACAAGGGATTTTATGAATTCGGTTTTTCGAATAATGTGGGATTTACTGCAATTGCTGTAGCATTGCTTGCAAAAAACAATCCGATCGGAATTATCTTTTCCGCTTTGCTTTTTGCAATACTTGATTACGGAGGATTGTCCGTAAATCAGCTTGTCCCGAAAGAAATTATGCTTGTAGTACAGGGAATAATCATTTTATCAATTCTCGGAGTGGACAGGATAGTAAATAATTATTTTGAAAAAAGGGGACTTGTATAAATGGAACTGCTGAACTCGCTTATATCGCTGACATTTTTTGCACAGGTGCTGAGGCTTATGACTCCTTTCTATCTGGGTGCAAGCGCTTCTAATTTTTCCGAAAGAGGCGGTGTCATCAATATCGCAATAGAAGGATTCATGAATTTATCCGCATTCAGCTTTGTATTGTTCTCATTACTGACCGGTAATATTACTGCAGGATTTATACTTGCAGTAATTATAAATCTTGTCTTCAGTCTTGTATATTCTTTTTTTACTGTGAATCTGAAAATTAATCAGATAGTGACCGGAGTGGGATTTAATCTGCTTATTGCAGGTATAACAAAATTTCTGCTTGTGCTTATTTTCAAGAGTTCGAGCAATACAGAAAGATTCGAAGGACTTCCTGATCTGAATCTTTTCAAATCTGTACCCTTTCTTGAAATTGTATTTTCGGATTATCTGACAATATTTTGTTTTGCATTAATTTTTATTTCGGGATTCGTGCTGTTCAAAACTAAATTCGGACTCAGACTCCGCTCAGTCGGAGAAAATCCCGGAGCTGCGGAAAGTCTCGGAATCAGAGTAAAATCATACAAACTTTCCGGAATATTAATCAGCGGATTTCTGAGTTCGCTTGCAGGAATCTGGCTTGCGTCAAATCAGAATTCTTACAGCGACGGAATGATAGCCGGAAGAGGATACATCGCTATTGCCGCAATGATAATAGGAAAGTGGAAACCTGTTAATATATTTTTTGCGTGTCTTATTTTTTCGGCATTTGAAGCACTGGAGATCACGCTCCAGATTTCAGGAACAAACATTCCAACACAACTTATTCAAATGCTTCCTTATCTTATAACCATACTGGTACTGATAGGATTTGTCGGTAAGACAAAACCCCCGGCAGCTGTGGGCAGTTAGGCAGTTAAGCAGTTAAGCAGTGAGGCAGTTAAACAGTGAGGCAGTTAAACAGTGAGGCAGTTAAGCAGTGAGGCAGTTAAGCAGTGAGGCAGTTAAGCAGTGAGGCAGTTAAGCAGTGAGGCAGTGAGGCAGTTGATAGAATAGAATCGAATTAAGTTAAACTTTTGAGAATAGTGTAAAGTATCTTTTTTAATTCTATACAATCAAATTCCAGTGATTGAAACAATTTCAAATCTATATACTTTGTCCGGTGTAAAAGTTTTAACCAAAAATGTGATTCTCTTGCTTCTTTATATGCTATAGAAAGTTTGTTTTTAAAATCTGCTTTTGAAATTCCGCCTGATGCTTCTTCAACATTTGCTCCTATTGAAGTTCCTGATCGTAGTATTTGCTTAGATATCACAAATTCCTTTTTAATTTCTCTCAGGTAAATACTTAAATTAACAATTCTTACCGCAAACTCAAAAGATTTTTCTCTGACAATTATTTTTCCCATATTGTTAAATTACAAACAATATAAAATTAATAAATACTATTTCATGTCTAAGAACATAAATTACCTGCTATTGAAAAATTCAAAGCTAAATATACACAACCAACTTCCATAATGCTCCATTACCAAACTGTCAAACTGTCACACTGTCAAACTGCCAAACTGCCACACTGCCTAATTTTTACCTGTATCTTTTATCAACATTCCAGTAAAGTTTCTTCTTCAGTGTATTAAAATAAGTGGTGTTGATTTTCTTTATTACTTTGATAGTATATTCAGCTTTGGTCAGTATGATTTCACAGGGAGCGTTAATGACAGCGCTTTTTTGACCGTCCGCCGTAATTCGTGTTTTAGTTTTCTGAGGGACAATTATTTTTATTTCTCCGCTGTCGGGAATAATTATTGGTCTTACATTGAAAGTGTGAGGAGAAATAGGTGTGATGATGAATACATTGCTTTCCGGATTTACCACCGGCCCGTTGCAGGATAGCGAATATCCGGTAGATCCTGCAGGAGTCGAAACTATAATTCCGTCTGAAATGCATTTAACGACTTTTTCGTCATTATAAAATGTATCGGTTTCGATCATTCTGATCGAATCGCTTTTATCAATTACAATATCATTAAGAGCGTAGAATACTTTATTCTTATAAACTGATTTAATAATGACCTGCTCTGTAATCCTGAATTTATTCTGAAGCAGCTTCGGGATAAACCCTCTTATTTCTGCCGGACTTACTTCCGAAAAAAATCCTAATCTTCCGAGATTTATTCCGAGAATCGGAATATTATTGCTTCCAACGGTCCTCGCCGTATTGAGAAATGTGCCGTCGCCTCCTAATGACAGAATGTAATCCGCTTGCTCAAGTATTTTCTTTTTTGATGAGGAATGTTTATGCAGATTACCGGATGAAATTTCAGCAAGATTTTCATCTACAAGAAATTCTATTTTATTACTGACAAGGTAGCTGACAATTTCCGATAGAAGCTTCTTAACATCTTCTTTACCTGTATTTCCGAATATCCCGAAAGTAACTTTATGATTGCCGTTCATAAATGATCAGCTCTTAGCTTCTTCGGTCTTTTCCGCACCGGCTGCATCTGTCTTTTCTTCTGCTGATTCTGCAGGTTCATCGGACGGACCTTTCGCTTTTTCTTCAACAAAATTAAGCTTAAGATCTGCAATAACCTGATCAAGAAATCTTTTTTCATCATCGGAAATATTGCTGACAGTTTTTTCCTTAAGCATATCAAGCATATCAATTGTCACCTGAGCTCCGTCAAGCTCCTTTTCAATTTTCCCTGAAACAGGATTGGCTAATTTACCAAGCTGTATCATAGTCTGCATTTGAAAATTGTAGATAAGTGATAAAAACAGTTGTTTGTTTTTGTCGTCGTTCATGATATTATTTAGTTTTATTTAATCTTACAAATGTAAAAAATTAATAAGTTACTTTAAATTCTAATATATAATCAGTAGAAAATTGTAAGAAAATTATTGGTGTCCTTATTTGAATAATCCGGGAACAGCTTTACTTAGTATTTTTATTTTTAAAATTAAAATCTCAATGTCTCCGGGTTTCTGTGTTTACTAATTATCAATGTACAATGATCAATAATTGATCATCAAGTCTGCAGCTTTTACATTATTATTTATCAATGCCATAAGTCCAAGCAAAAAGAACATCAGGATTGAAGAAATAGGATCAAAAAATCCGCCAGTCAGAATAATTAAAGATGTTCCGGCAAGAATACTTATGCAAAGATTTCTTAAAAGAGTATTTCCTTTTAGATTTTTTATGTTTTCAATACCTGTCTTTATTATCATAAAAAATAAAAATAAGTAAGATCCCAGTCCTACAATTCCGCTTTCCATATAAATCTGAATAAAGTCATTGTGCCAGCTGTTAACGCCTGTATCAGTAATTTTATCAAAATAAGGAAATATCAGTTTAAAGGTTGCCAGTCCGTATCCGAATAAAGGTCTGTCCAGTGCCATGTCCCAAGCCGCTCTGTAAATAATATCTCTCTCGCTTGTGTATGAAAATAAATTGATCAGCTTATAGAATCTGTTAAAGATATCCGGTACTATTAGTATTGCCGCAATTCCGAACAGGAGGAATAAAAATAATGATTTCTTGTCCTTGTAAATTACAGATGTCAGAATTATCAGTATTGTCATACATACCCAGTGAATCCGGTTCAAAGTACAAAACAACCCGCCTGAAACAATTAAAATTAAAATATACCATATATATTTTTTAGGAATAATTTCTTTTGATCTTCCTGCAAAAAGAATAAGGGAAAGGACTAACACGAGATAAATTCCAAGCGTAAAATAACCTCCGGTAGTTGATGAGGCTCTTTCAGCACTCCCATTCAGAAAAATGAAACTTCCGTACAAAGAGGAAATTACTCCCGACAGAAAAATAATTCTGATAACTAAGACAATCCTTTTTCTGTTATTAACATCAAACTCATTTGTAATTATAAAAAAAATAACATAAAAAAATATTTCCTGAAGAAATCTCGGAAGACTGTGCATCGGATCTATTGACAGCGGAATTGAAATTATCCTTGCGGCAATGAATATAAGGAATGCTTTGTCAAGCGAAGTTGAAACCCATTTGTATTTATCCGCCAATAAAATTTTCAGAAGCCAGATCAAAGCAAGAATGACTGCGGAAGTCTGTACTATTGCAATTGAAAAAATATCTGATGCAATAAGTATGATAATTAAATACCAGATTGTAATACTAAAAAAGTTTTCACGGCTTTCTTTGTAAATTGCCATTCTTAGTTTAATCTTTGAATTTGATCTTATCGGAATTCCCGGTTTATTTTAATATCAGGAATGTAAAATATTTTATTATTATAAACAGATGTTGCATCTTCAAATATAAATTCAAACGTGTATCAGACTTTTATCTTCATCACGTCATATAGCGAAAAGTCAGAATATAACTTCATTAACAGGACCGCTGTTTAAAATAAGAATTCGGATTAGAGTGAAATAAAACTTTCATGCTGACTAAGTATTTTAATCTTCTGCAAAATAATTTTAATTCTTAATATTCTGAATATCAGAAAGTCTTTTATAAAGTCCGTTCATTTCAAGAAGTTCTTCATGATTCCCGGATTCAGCTATCTCACCTTTTTCCAGTACAAAAATGTAATCTGCATTCCTTACAGTTGACAGTCTGTGGGCAATTACTATGGATGTCCTTCCGGTCATGAGTTTTTCGATTGCATTCTGAACCGTTATTTCAGACTGCGAATCAAGAGAAGACGTCGCTTCGTCAAGAATAAGTATTGCAGGATTTCTGAGAAGAGTTCTTGCAATGGAAATTCTCTGCCTCTGTCCTCCGGATAGCTTTAGTCCCCGTTCGCCTATTACAGTATCGAGACCCTTTTCGGTTTTGAGAATAAAGTCATAAGCGTTAGCAGATTTGCATATCTCTATTAATTTATCTTCACTGACATTCTCCAGCCCGAAAACAATGTTGTTCCTTATTGTATCATTGAAAAGTATTGTTTCCTGCTGAACAATCCCGATCAGATTCCTGAGAGACTTTAAGCTGATGGATTTTACATCAGCACCGTCAATCAGAATGCTGCCCGAAGTTACATCATAAAATCTTGCGATCAGATCAGCGAGAGTTGATTTACCGCTGCCCGACGGTCCGACAAGAGCGATGACCTGTGATTTATCAATTTTTAAACTTACATTTTTTATCACAGTCTTTTTCTTATCATATTCAAAGCTTACATTTTTCAGCTCTATGCTTTTATCAAAAGAATTCTTTTCGGAAGCTTCTTTGCTTTCGATAATCTCAAGAGGATAATCTATGATTTCAAAGATCCTCTCTGCCGATACAGAAGACTGCTGTATGCTGTTATTAACTCCGCTGAGATTTTTAATCGGGACAACAAGCTGAAAAATTATGAACAGAAATCCGAGAAAATCTTCAGCGCTTAGTGTATTTGAGACCAGAATATCTCTTCCTCCGAACCAGATAATTGACACTCCGGCAAGTATGGTCAGAAATTCAGTAATCGGCTGTGCAAGCTCGCTTGCCTTTACATTCTTCATTGTGAGAGTGTACAGTTCGTCCGAATCTTTTCTGAAAAGCCTGTTAAGAAAATTCTGTGCGTTAAAAGCCCTGATGATCTTTGAAGCATATATTGTTTCAGTAATGACCGACAGAATTTCGGAGTTCTTGCTCTGCATTCTCTGGCTTCTTCTTCTTAAAGACGAACCGATTTTTGCAACAACGAGAACCGTAATCGGAAAGACCACAAGAGCAATGAGAGTCATCTTCCAGCTTATTGAAAGTGCAAGAACGAGATATATGATTATGAGAAGAGGTTCACGGAACAGATTGAAAAACACGGCAGACAATCCGCCCTGTATTACATTGACGTCGTTTGTCATTCTCGAAATAAGATTACCGGTTCTTTCCGATGTAAAATATCTCAGTGAAAAAGAGTTTATCTTTTCATACATCTCATACCGGACATCCCTCATCACTGATTTTTCCACTTTCTGCATATACAGTGACTGATAGAAACCCGTAATATTTTTAAGAAGATATGCAACAAGTATAAGAGAGCAGATCAGGAACAATGCGTTTTCCTTCCCGCCTGAAAGTATGAATTTCTCAAATTCATACATAGAGCTTTTTATGAAGTTACCGGCAGGAACAGATTCTGAAACTGAATTGCCGGAAAGAAACAGAGTCTTAAGAAGCGGGATCGTAAGATAAATTGATATTCCGCTGAATACTGAAAACAGCACGGAAAGTGCTACGGAAACCGAAATAAACTTCTTATACCTTAATGCATATTTAAGAATTCTCGTGTAAGGTTTCATTAAATTAATTTGCTTTATCTTTGATCTGCATTTCCATTATTTTCATATAGTTAAGAAGCTTTGTCATCATGTGGAATTTAGAAACCATTAATCCTTCCTTTCCGTCTAGAAAGTTTCCTTTAAGGATGTATTGCTGAAGGAACGCTAATCCGGGAAAAATCAATAACTGAAAAAAACCTGTTTTCCTTTTTCCGTATTTTTCCAGGGCAGAAAGATCGGAATAAGAATTTATCCTTGTTACAAATTCAGATACAGAAGTAACAGTGTAATGCAGTATATCATTTTTTAATCTGCTTTTACTGCCGTTTACGGAATAACTCTCGTGAACAAGCCGGTCTGTAACACCGGCTTTGCTTTTTCTGAAGAGCCGGAGCTGATAATTCGGATACCACCCTCCGTGCCTGATCCATTTATTAAGGAAAAAACTTTTTCTCGGAATTTCAAATCCGTCTTCCGATACATTACCGGAAAAAATAATGGACTTAATTTCTGATGCAAGTTCAGACGTGCATCTTTCGTCAGCATCGAGAGAAAATATCCATTCCGAATCTGTCTTTGAAAGAGCAAATTTTCTCTGCGCCGCAAATCCCTTCCATTCGTTCTGAAAAATTTTATCCGTATAATTTTTTGCGATATTCAGTGTATTGTCAGTACTGAAACTGTCAGCGATGACTATTTCATCGCACCACAGAATGCTTTTCAGGCAGTCTTCAATATTCTTTTCTTCGTTGTGACAGATTACAAGTCCGCAGATCTTATTCATATTTTACAAGTCCGTTTTTACAGATATAATTTTTACTTTTCTTTGCCTCATTGAAATACTTCATGTTCTTTACGTCTTCAATTGTTTTAGGATGGTACATATGATACTGGACTGCAAGATTTCTCACGGATTTGAATACAGCTCCTGCAAGCCGCAGCCTGAATTCAACGTCAGAATCTTCTCCCAGTCCCGGTCCTTCATAGTTCTCGTCGAATCCGTTAATTTTTTCAAGAAGAGTTTTGTGAACGGAAAAATTACAACCGAGCAAATGTTCGTCTTCATTTGTAAAAAGTTTTCTTATGACTCTGTTCCTGAAAATGAATCCTTCTTCAATATTAAAATTAAAATCATTCTTGTCCCTGTTAAGTGAAGAGTAAATTATCTGAGACAGTTTTAACCTGCTGTAATCAAGATTCGCAATGCTGTCTTCATTTATCTTTTCGGAAACAGATTTTGTCAGATTAACTCTTCTGCCGCAAAGAACGGAATTTGAATTCCTGTTCTCAAAATGCGCTTTTACAAAATCAGGATGCGGAATACAGTCTCCGTCAAAGAAAATCAGATATTCGGATGACGATTTCTTTACAGATTCATTCAGAATTTTATTTTTCCTGAATCCTTTGTCTTCCTGAGTTAAATGCAATAAAGGAAATTCATTTTTCTGCCTCCACTTGTCAATAAGAAGCTTCATATTGACATTTTCACCGTCTTCAGAAACTATCACTTCGAAATCCCGGAATGACTGAACCAAAAGAGCACAAAAAATCAATTCCAGTTCACGGGTCTTATTGTAGACGGAAATTATTAAAGTTGTTCTCATAACAGAGTGTTAAAAATATGAATAATAAGAATTAAGTTACAGTGAATAGTTTGTAAATATAATGATTTCAGATCATTGCCTTCCATTATAATATTGAATGTGAATGTATTAAAAATTTATAATAGAACATTCAGGATGTATAAAATTTCAGATTTATAATTAAAGATTTCTGAATGTTATTCTGCCTGTCGAATATCACTACCGTCCAAAACAATTTTGAAATGAAA
>JAFDZQ010000108.1 GCA_018266895.1 Bacteroidota bacterium | reverse complement strand
AATTCAGATATTAACGGAGACGGATTGACTGATTCTTCTGATATGATGTTTGTCGATAATAATTCTTCGTATAATATATCGGTAATACTTCCGTAAGTAAACACCTTATGGTCAGACTCAACTGGAAACTGCTTCAACGATAAATTTCAATTCCGAATTATCCGGAAATCTGATTATTATTGTACCGTTTAATCGAGTATCACCTATAATGTTACCGGTAAATTCGATTGACACGGATTCCCCGTTGTAAGAACCTGTGGAAAAGGAATTAAAAGTTACTACCTTATAAGCAATTGCTCTTCTTTCATCAATGACCGATGAATAATAGCTGTCTGCATCCGAATAATTCCTGAAAGTCTCACAGAGAAGTTTTCCGTTCTCAAATTTAATAACTTCATCATAAATACGGGGCATTCTGTCAACATAAGGCGGAGTTATCTCAGTTGCTTTTCCGTAAAATATCTTTCCGTCAAGATCATTATCCCCCCGTGCAGATGTAAATCCTGATATTGAAATTAAAATGACTAAAACGCTGAATAATTTTTTCATAATAAACTTTTTTTCATTTTAAACTTATGTTATTAAGTTTAGTTCCATTTAATATTTTTTAAAGTTCTCTTTTTAAAGCTTCTTTTTCTATTTCAATCTGTTTTATCCGTCTTTCAAGTTTATCAAGTTCTTCCGGCATAGAGTCAATTTCAATTCTTAACTTAGATGCTGCTTCATCCACAAGGTCTATTGCTTTATCAGGGAGAAATCTGTCCGAGATGTATCTGTCCGACAACTGTGCAGCCGCTACAATAGCGCCGTCTGTTATTCTTACGCCGTGATGAACTTCATATTTTTCCTTAAGACCTCTTAAAATTGATATAGTATCTTCTATATCAGGTTCGCCTACAAAAACCGGCTGAAATCTTCTTTCCAGAGCAGGATCTTTTTCTATGTACTTCCTGTATTCATCAAGCGTAGTAGCTCCGATTGTCCTCAGGTCTCCTCTTGCAAGTGCCGGCTTAAGCATATTTGATGCATCTACCGAACCCTGGGCTGCTCCGGCTCCTACGACTGTATGCAGCTCGTCAATAAATAAGATTATTTCACCGTTGGATTCCTGAACTTCTTTCAGAACAGCTTTCAGCCTTTCCTCGAACTGGCCTCTGAACTGCGCTCCGGCAACAAGAGAACCCATGTCAAGAGCTATGATCTGTTTGCTCTTAAGATTTTCAGGAACATCTCCCTGTATGATCCTGTGAGCGAGTCCTTCAGCTATTGCGGTCTTTCCGACACCGGGTTCACCTATCAGAACCGGGTTATTTTTTGTTCTTCTCGATAATACCTGCAGCACCCTTCTTATTTCATCTTCTCTTCCGATCACCGGATCAAGCTTGCCTTTAGCCGCAAGGTCATTAAGATTTTTTCCGTATTTAAGCAAAGCCTGATAAGTTTCTTCCGGATTCTGTCCTGAAACTCTGTTTGTTCCGCGTACTTCTTTCAATGCCTTCAGGACTGCATTTTTTGTAACACCCTGTGTCTTTAAAAGATCTGCAACTGCCGAACGCTTTAATTCAGTCAGAGCAAGCAGTATGTGCTCAGTTGAGACATACTCATCTTTAAGTACACTTGCTTCCTTAAAAGCATTTTCAAGTACTTCGGTAGTTTCTCTTGAAAATGACTGACCCGAACCGGTGCCGGTAACTTTCGGAAGCTTTTCCAGAAGTTCGCCTGCTTTTATCTGAATGAAATCCTTGTTAACCCCGAGTTTCATCAGAGTGGAAATAACTATTCCCTCTTTGTCCTGTATCAGCGCTGCGAACAAATGCTCAGGTTCGATCATTTGATTTGAATAACTGGATGCTATTTCCTGAGCATTCTGCAATGCCTCCTGGGATTTTATAGTGAGTTTGTTGAAATTAATTGCCATAATAATTTTTTTGTAGTTTAAATATATAAAACAAGGGTACTTGAATTAAGTCAATCAGCTTTCGCATAATTTTAAATAGTCTCTGCAAGTTTAACCATACACAGGACATCATTTTCATTTGAATAAATTTCAATGCACCAACCGTCAGGATCTATTCCGGGATGAGATGTTAGTTCTTTAAATGATTCTCCAATTTGTTTTATATTTTTCATAAAGTCTTTAACAGTGATACTGATGTATTCACCGCTCTTGATGATAAAAACTTCACATCCACTGATACAGGATTCTCCTCCAAAAGATTCCTCCACGCCAGCTTTGTAAATAATTTTTCCATTGCTGTCAGGACGGGATATACCAAAATTCCGTCTCTTTCCGTTTGACGGTATTATTGAATGTAATTTATGAAATGCAGCCATAATCCCTTCAGGAAATGATTCTGCAGTTACACAAAAGATCCTGATATCTTTTTCTAAAATGAATATATCCATTAAATATTGATTTGCTTTAACTGATTTCCATTTATTAATAATAATTTGAGTTTTTGAAAATGGAGCTATAAAATTCTGCAGCTTCTTCCGCGCCGTTGTCAAGCCATAAGAAAGGTGAAATTTTTTGTTTGATTTTCATTTAATTTTTTTTGTTGACAGTATTTTCTTTTTATTTAAATTCTCTTTTACTCTTGCTTTGATAATTTTTTTAACAAGCGCAGCCGGAAGAGGTTTTTCTGCTGTGAATTGAATAGTGCCTTTGGAAGTTTTGTAATTTTTCAATTCATTTTTCATTTTTTCAACAATGCTTCCGGGAAAGAAACTGCAGTGATTTTTAAAAGCGGCAAAGTAAACTAACATTCCGTGATATCTGAAAGCTGGCAATCCATAACTGATAACTTCTTCTGCTTCAGGAGCTGATGATTTTATGGTTTGACGGAGTTTTTCAAGTACTTCCCTGACTTTCTCAGGCTGCAAGGCAAGGTAAGAGTCTGTATCTTTTAAAGTTTGTGCTGACTTCATTTCAATAAAATGTTTATGTTAAACTGATTTTTCAGCATACTTTTTGAAGTTATCTAAAATAGACTGCCATCCTTTTTTCTGCATTTCTGCCGGATTTGAATTTTCAGCATCAAATGTTTCTGTGATCCTGCATTTATTTCCTTCCTGATTAAATTCAATCTTTACTTTTCTTCCGTCAGCTAAGACGTATTCGATCCTTTCGTTCGGTTTTACATTTGTATAAGTTCCTTCGAAATCAAATCCGGCGCTTCCGTCTCTTGCTTCCATTCTCCAAAGGAATTTTCCACCGGCTCTTAAATCATTTTCCGCTCTTGGTGTATGCCAGTCATCAGAAGCGTTGTTCCATTTTGTAATGTGTTCAGGTTCAGTCCAGAGTTCCCAGAGTTTATCCGCCGGGGCATTTATCAAGGTCTCTACAACAATGCTTATTCTATTCTCATTTTCTTTTCCCTTTCTGATCATCTCTTCAGGCATTTTGCTTTCATCCATACAGAATACTTCCCACTGATGTCCGTCCGGATCAGCGAAGCCATGCAGATACATCCAACCGTAATCCGCTGCGTCCGAATAGAGAGTACCGCCGGCAGCTTTCGCAGCTTCTACCAATTTATTTACCTCTTCCCTGCTCTCAGCGTCAATCGACATCAGCACTTCTGTTGTTTTAGCTGCGTCCGCTATTTCCTTTTTTGTGAAATTTCCGAATGTTTTTTCAGTTAAAAGCATTGCGAAAATATTTTCACTAATGATAATGCATGCTGCGTTGTCATCGGTGAATAAAGGATTAAGAGTAAATCCGATCCCGGTAAAAAATTCAATTGATTTTTTGAGATCTTTCACCGGCAGGTTGACAAAAAATTTTTTAGCCATGAGGAGATAGAATTATTTCATTGTTAAATACAAAAATAGAAAAATTTATTGACATTTCAATGATTTAAATACTTCATCACATGAATATACGACCACATCCGTCCAAAACGTAATTTAAAATTAATTAAGAATTTCAGATTTGTTCTGGGGCTGTCCGAAAAGTATAGATGGAGTTAAATTGGAAATATAAAAAGTTGATTTACATTCTGGATTCCCGCATTCGCGGGAATGACATTTAGGTAATAATGACTTTTTAGACAGGCCCGGTTCGGGGGGGGTTTTGTAGCAGTATAATAAGTTTTTTAATGAAAATATAATTATACTAAATAATTTTATAATCATATTTAAAA
>JAFDZQ010000107.1 GCA_018266895.1 Bacteroidota bacterium | reverse complement strand
GTTTTTCAGAAGTCTCTAATTACTAATTAATAATTAATATTGTATATCATAATCGAATTCAATAATTTAGCTGTAAAACTATTCTTGATTTCGAATATTGTTCAGGACAGATATTTTGATTTTATATATCCGGTTTTGGTTTTTATTCATATTGATAATCTCATTGAAACTTAGGTCTATCAGACAGGGAATCTTCTTAAAAGAAATAGAAAGTAAATACTGAAATTCAGGTTTTACATTTATTAATTTTTAATTAAAAATATCATGAAGAAAATCTTACTGTTCGTATTCAGCATTTACATTTCTTCATATGTATTTGCTCAAAAAAATCTTTCCGTCCGCAAAGAAGTCACTGTAACTGAAAACGGCGTCAGTAAAAAGTTATCCGTTACGGATCAAATCAGAGCACTTCAGCAGAAATCGGAAAATAATATCGGCAATGTTCAGTCTTATTCGGGAGGCAATACAAATGTCAGATGGTCTTATACTGATCCTGTTTCCATCAGCGATTATTGCCGTGTAAGCGGTAACGGTAAATATGGCATAACGGGGTGGGATCTTAATTCCAAAAGAATTTCTCTTTATAATAATTTAAGCCCTGCGCCTGTATGGGAGTTTTTCTCGGATCCGAATGTGTATATAAATTATGTCGCCATCTCTGATACAGGCGGCATCATCGGCAACGGTTCTTATCTCAATTTTTATCTTTTTGATAATACTAATAACACTCCGACTTTTAACTTCGATCTTACACGCCTTGCCGATACTGGAATTGCATCGTCACTTGATCTTACTAATGATGGTAAATTCATCGTTGCCGGAATATCAAGGGAAGATTCAAGTACGATAGTGGGATTTAGTTTTTCATCAACAAATCCCGTCTGGACGAAAAGGTTTGTGCCTACAGTTACTACAGGCGGAGGTTCAATTCAGGGAGTAAGAATTTCAGGAAATGACTCGCTTGTGATAATAAATACTTATGCGGAATATGTCGTGTTAAATACATTTACAGGTCAGCAGATATTCAGAGGACTTATAAATCCCGGAAATCCTGGAAACGGAACGCAGTCTGCGCAGGGTATAAGCGGTGACGGTAAAATTATTGCTACAATTAATTACGGCGGTTTTCTTCGTGTCTATCAGTGGAACGGTTCATCTTATGTTTTCCTTTTCGGAAATCAGGAGCCGCCGGGAAGTTTCAGTAACTGGTATACTTCAGTCGATGTTTCATATGACGGAAAATATATAGCTGCAGGAACACTGAACTTCCTTTCTTCAAGTACATTTGACGGGAAGATTAAAGTGTTCAATACAAGCACAGGCGGAACTCCTGTCTGGACTTATTCGGGCTGCGGTGATGAAGTCTCGGCTTTGTCATTTTCAAAGAGCGGAAATATACTGAGCGCGTCATCGTGGGGAGAGTTCAGTCACAGTACCGAAGATCTGTATATTTTCAAAACATATTCCGGCGGAACCCCTATCTTCAAACTCAATACTCCGGGTTCTTTGTTTTACTGCAGTACATCAGATGACGGAAGGACAGTAATTGCAGGAGGCAAAGCCGTGCATGCAAGACAGTTCGGTCTCGGTGGACTGCTTTATAATATAGATGTTGACACTTCGGATAACTCGGTTTCAGTAAATAATATTTCTTCGGAAATAAAGGGATTCGAACTTTATCAGAATTATCCGAATCCATTTAATCCCTTTACAAAAATAGTTTACGATCTGAAATCAAATATTCAGAGCAATGTAAAGCTTAGTGTGTTTGATATTCTCGGAAATGAAGTGGTAACACTTGTAAATGAAAAGCAGAGCGCAGGCAGACACGAAGCTGAACTTGACGGAAGCAGTCTTGCATCGGGAATATATTTTTACAAACTTACGGCGGGGAAGTTTTCTGATACGAAGAAATTAATTCTTCTGAAATAGAAACAGTATGTCTGCGGAAATAAATTTATGAGAAAAGTTCTTGCGATCGTCGGACCTACTGCTTCGGGAAAAACGAGACTCTCTGCGGAAGTTGCGAAGAAGATCAACGGTGAAATTATTTCGGCTGATTCGAGACAGATATACAAACATATTCCTGTCGCGAGTTCGTATCCTTCTGCAGCTGATCTGAATTCAGTCAGACATTATTTTATAAACGAACTTGAGCCGGGCGAGAATTTCAATGCAGGAGAATTCGGAAAGAAGGGCAGGGAATTAATTGATAAAATATTTTCCACGGGAAAGCAGGCCGTTATAACAGGCGGCAGCGGATTGTACATCAGGTCTGTGATTGACGGTTTGTTTGAAAGTGAAATTGATGATAAGGGAATAAGAGAAGGTCTTTATGAAAAGTTAGAAAAGTACGGTGAGGAATTTCTTTATGATGAACTGAAAAGAACTGATGAAGATACTTATGCAAAAATTCCCAAAGGAAAAATAAGAAGAGTTATAAGAGCGCTTGAAGTTTATTATGCATCGGGGAAAAAAATATCTGAATTTCACAAGGAGAAAACTGAAATTAATTTTGAGACAATTCAGATCGGTCTGATGCTCGACAGAAAATATCTTTACGAAAGAATAAATGCCAGGACGGATGAAATGCTCCTGAACGGACTTCTGGATGAAGTGAAATTACTGAAAGACAATAATTTTGATTACAGAAAATTTAATTCTCTTAACACTGTAGGGATAAAGGAAGTGTTTAAATTCCTTGAAGGCGAGTATGATTACGAAACAATGGTTGCGCAGATAAAACAGAACACAAGAAGATATGCAAAGAGACAGATGACATGGTTCAGAAGAGATGAAAGAATTAAATGGATAAATGTTAACGAAGAAAGTGATCCGGAAGAACTTTCAGATGAAGTAATAAGAATCTTTAATAACAATTAGCATAACATATATGGAAGAAAACATTCCTGTAAAGAAAAATACAATTGTTTCCAGAATACTCATTGCCGTCATCGTAATCTCGACTTTACTTACTATTTATCTTACGGTAAAACTTATTTATGCAGGATTTACATTCAGATGATTAACTTAACAATTAATATTTAATTTGGTCAATTAAACACAAAGGCGCAGAGATATTTTTGTGTTATATAGCATTTTACATACTGAATTTTGATACTTATATTTAAATTGTTTTTAAATTAAAGAAGCAGAATGTTTAAATTATTAGAGTGTCTCAAACTTGTCATTCCCGCGCATGCGGGAATCTATTCATTTAGCTTAACTCTAATTCATATTCTTTGTGATTGGATCCCCTATAAAAGTATGCCTGCCTTGCGGTTTACCTCGCTGAAAGCGGGCGAGGCGGGCGGGGATAACAGTAGGTTTTTCAGAAGTCTCTCTTTAATTAGTTCAATAATCTTTTATAAATTTTAATTACTTAAAATTTATTTTCAGATGATAATTATTTCAGACTTTCGAGATAAGTCTCTTTCAAAAGGGGAGTGATCCTGTACCTGTCGTCCCCGAATTCCTCGAACATTGATTTTAGAATGTGATAGATAAGATCAATTCCGATTCTTTCGCTCCATTCGATCGGTCCGTAAGGATAGTTTGTGCCGAGTTTCATTGCAGTATCAATGTCTTTCCTGTCTGAAGTGCCTTCCTGAAGAACGAGATAAGCTTCATTAATAATAAGCGAAATGATCCTCATTGAGATAAGTCCCGTCCTTCCTTTCACAAAAAAAACTTCTTTGCCTGTTTTTTCGAACAGAGATTTTGCTTTAGCGGAATTTTCAGCGGAAGTGTAAGTTGTTTCTGAAAGTTCGATCCCTTTAACTTTGGAAAACGTCGGATAAAGTCCTGCTCCTACAAGTCTTTCGGGAAATTTACAGTTGACTGCCTGCTCAAGAGGTGTAATGCATAAAGAAGATGAAATAATAACGCCTCTGGAGTTTTTTTCATCAATGAAATTTAAAATATTAAATTTAATTTCCCTGTTGAAATTCGTAAGTTCAAATATAAAATCAACGGATTCATCGAGTTCATCGGCAATTTCGTAATCAGATTTCAGTGTTTCTGAAAGTTCGGACATTAAAGATTCATTATCGCCTATTAAGAAAACTTTTTCCATTTAACAGATTAAGAATTATAATTGTATAAAAAAGATTTAAAGGTTTTACTTGATAAACTGTATCTGAAATACAGTAAGAAACATTCTTCAAAAGATCCTGTGTGGACTCTTAACAGATTCAATGATCCGAAAGACATAGAGATCGCCGGACTGATAACTTCCTGTTATGCTTACGGCAGAGTTGAACAGATAAATCAGTTCACGGATAAATTCTTCCGCAGGACGGGATTTAAAGTGCATGAATTTACTTCTAATTATTCTGAACATAAAGACAAAAAATTTCTTAAAGACCTTTATTACAGATTCAACAATGAAAACGATCTTTCACTGCTTCTAAAAAACATTAAGAACTCGCTTGAACTTTACGGGAGTCTTGGAAATCTTTTCAAACAAAATTATTCTGAACCACACGAAAACATACTTCCGGCTCTTTCTGAATTCAGCCGGACTCTTAGCATTCATAATAAAAAAGATTCGAATTACGGTTATCTCATGCCGTCTCCGGTAAATAATTCCGCCTGTAAAAGACTGAATCTTTATTTAAGATGGATGATAAGAAAAGATGAAATAGACACGGGCATCTGGTCGGGGAGTTTTGACAAAGCGAAGCTTATTATGCCTGTTGATACTCATATTTACAGAGTTTCAAAATACTTTGAACTTGTTTCAAGAAACTCCTGTGACCTTAAATTTGCGGTAGAGCTTACAAATGAACTGAAGAAATTTGACAGTTCGGATCCTGTAAAATACGATTTTGCATTATGTCATCTTGGAATTGACGGGGAGATATGATCTATCATTAAATTCCCTGCTTCCTAAGCTGGCAGACTGTCTGAAAACAAAGTAATAACCTCGAAGACTCCCGCTTCGCGAGGCGAGCAAAGACTCCAAGTTTCA
>JAFDZQ010000106.1 GCA_018266895.1 Bacteroidota bacterium | reverse complement strand
CTTTAGCCAACGGAAAAATGGAACGGCAATGGAATTTATTTGTAAATCACAAACTAAATTTCCGTTGGCTTTAGCCAACGGAAAAATGAAACTGAAACGAGATATCCCTTCCATAATGGAAAGGCATTGAGTTATCCTTTTCTTAAATGGAACGGTAATTAGATATTCGATTCATAAATAAAAATTGTTCTGAATGAGATAATTATTATTAAGATCAGAAATTAAATGAAGTATATAAGGATTGAGACATATCACCTTAAGAGATATGCAAATTAAAATTTAGTGCTCCGGAAAATACATATTTATTCCCGAATGATTTTTTGCTGATATATTTATCTCAGATAAACTGTTTTCGACAGATCTGATTTTTATTTACGAAAGATTGCTCTGTTCAGCCAGTTCCATTTCTACTAGTTCAGCACCTCTTTCAAGCGCGGCTTTGTTTAATGGAAGAGTGTTATGATATCTTTCAGGTAACACTTTTTTCAAAGCTTCAATGATAGAATCAATTTTTACAGTTGATCTCTTCTGAAGATAAGCTCCAAGCATTATCATATTTATGATTCTGCTGTTTTTCATATTCGATGCTTCCTGCGCTGCAGGGATACCTATTATTTCTATATCAGTTCTTTTGCTGATTTCTTTAATATTTGTCGACTCATAAATCAGCACACCACCGGCTTTAACTGATGATTCAAATTTATCCATAGAGGGCTGATTCAGAATTATTGCAGAGTCAAATACTGATATTATTGGCGAACTGATTTTATTATCCGAAATAATCGTGATACAGTTTGCAGTTCCGCCGCGCATTTCCGGACCATAAGAAGGCATCCATGAAATTTCTTTTTCTTCTATCATGCCTGCGTAAGCAAGCGTCATGCCCATTGAAAGAACTCCCTGTCCTCCGAATCCGGCAATTATGATTTCTTCTAACATGTTTATTTATCTCCGTTCTGATTTATAGGAATTAGATCTTCCGGCTTTGGAAGTTTTATGTCTCCAAGAGGAAATGTTTTTACCATTACTTCGTCTATGAAATTATTGGCTTCGATCGGCGTCATTTTCCAGTTGGAAGGGCAGTTACCGATAATTTCAACAAAGCATGTGCCCTTATTCAGCTTCTGATAATTCAAAGCATTGATTATAGCTTTCTTAGCTTTCCTGACTGATGTATTTTTATTAACTGTATGTCTTGATACATAAAACGCACCGGGTAACTGTGCAATTAATTCGGATACTTTTATCGGATAACCATAAACTGCAGGATCTCTACCAAAAGGACTTGTAGTAGTTTTCATTCCTACAAGAGAAGTCGGAGCCATCTGTCCGCTTGTCATTCCGTAAACAGCGTTATTAATAAACACTATCATAATATTTTCACCGCGGTTTATAGCATGAATCGTCTCCGCCATACCAATAGCAGCAAGATCACCGTCTCCCTGATATGTAAAAACATATTTGTCCGGCATTAATCTTTTTATACCTGTAGCAACTGCTGTAGCTCTTCCATGTGCAGCTTCCTGCATATCAATGTTCATATAATGATAAGCAAAAACAGCGCAGCCAACAGGAGCAACGCCAATTGTATCTTCCTGAATGTTAAGCTCTTCGACGGCTTCCATTATGAGCTTGTGAACAAGCGAGTGTGCGCATCCCGGACAGTAATGCATATTGACTTCCAGAAGAGTGTGCGGCTTTTCATAAACCAAAGTATATTCATCTTCCTGACTTTCCGCAAGTGCACAGGTATGTAATTCATTTTCCGGACTGATTTTTAAATCAGCGGTTTTTTCAATTGTTATATCTTCAGTTGACATTTTTATTTGAGATTAAATTTTCCAATTTATTTACAATTTCTTCGGGTGTCGGGATCATACCGCCGAGTCTTCCGTAAAATTCGACCGGAACTTTCCCGTTAACTGCAAGTCTTACATCTTCCACCATTTGTCCTGCATTCAGCTCTATTGTTAACATTAATTTTACTTTCTCTGCAAGTTCATTCAGTCTTTTATATGGGTAAGGATAAAGCGTTATTGGTCTGAACATTCCCGCTTTAATTCCTCTCTCTCTTGCAATGATAGCCGCTTTATGACAGATCCTTGCGCTTAAACCGTATGCGACAAAAATATATTCTGCGTCTTCAGTCATAACTTCTTCAAACCGGATTTCATTTTTTGTGATCTCTTTATATTTTTCGACAAGTTTTAAATTAGATAACTCAAGTTTTTCCGGTTGTATATGCAGCGAAGTAATGTAATTTCTGTCTCTTGTAGGAGGTTTGCCGGTTGTAGCCCAGGGTTTATCTGTTTTGTGAGCAGTGTAATTTCCGAATGTAACCTTTTCCATCATCTGTCCGATTGCACCGTCCGATAAGATCATCACAGGATTTCTGTATTTATCCGCAAGATCAAATCCAAGGAAAACAAAGTCAGCCATTTCCTGAACTGATGAAGGCGCAAGTACAATAAGTTTATAATCACCATGCCCGCCTCCTTTTGTCGCCTGAAAATAATCTCCCTGTCCCGGCTGAATAGTTCCGAGTCCCGGACCGGCGCGGTTTACATTTACTATAAGACATGGAAGCTCAGCTCCTGCAATGTATGATATCCCTTCCTGCATCAGACTTATGCCCGGTGAAGATGAACTTGTCATAGCTCTGAATCCGGCGCCTGCTGCGCCATAAACCATATTTATAGAAGCGATTTCGCTTTCTGCCTGAAGGACAACTCTGATGTGTTCTTTTGTATTGTATTTAGGAATTTCACGCGCAAGATATTCCAGTACTTCTGACTGCGGAGTAATAGGATATCCAAAGTATGCATCACAGCCCGCCTGAATAGCAGCTTCGGCTAAAGCTTCATTTCCTTTCATTAATTTTGTTTCCATAGTAATAAATAATTTTAATTATTTGTTTCGAATCTTTTCTGATTGAATGTGAATTATAGTTTCAGCTATTCGTTACTTAAGTTCAGCAATAATTGAACTGATAATATTTTTACCCTCTTTTAATTCACCGGGAGTAATTTCGATTTTTTTCTTTTTAGCGCCGGTTCTGTAAACGGTTATCACTGCATCAGGGCAGACAAGAGCGCAGTTAACACAGCCGGTGCACAGATCATTGTTTGCTATTATGTATCTGTATCCCTTGTTGTTTAAACTTTCGGAAAGAATCAAAGCATCTTCCTTGCATGCCGTTCTGCAAAGCTCGCATCCCTTGCATTTCTGAATGTCAATTACAACTTTTCCTTTTAATTTTCTTTCCCGCGGCGTATTTGTTTTTGTAGTTTCCATTTTATAAAATTGAATGGTTTTTTGTCTTACAAAGATAATAAATTAATACTTGTAATGCCATAATTTGCATCATTTGAAAACATGATAATTATCATTTTTTACTGTAAAATCTGTAATCTGAGATTGAAGAATGACTTATTAGTATTGAGCGATTTCTGAAAAACCCTTACTGTCATTCCCGAATGCTTTTGTCGGGAATCCAATCATTGAAAACCTGCTGCTTTTAATGTAAACTTTTTTCTTGAACAGATTCACGGATAATTTTAAATCAATATTTTTACATCAAATAATAATTTATACATCTGTGATTAATTTGTAATTAAAAAAATAAAATCATGCATCCATAGAATTAAACAAGACTATTTTTTATGTAAGATTGATAATTATGTTGTGATTAAATTTGAGTATAAATTTATGAATATACTTTTTGAGAAAGTAGATATAAATTTCTGAAGCAAGAAAGTTCTATAATTTAAATATCACAGTTATGAAAAACTTAAAGTTCAAATCTGTACTTGCCTTGTTTTTCGTAGTCATATTTATATCTCCTCTCTATTCTCAAGGTAAATTCACAGAATTAAAAGACGCTGATCTGAGTATCTGGTATCCTGATAACTGGCTTGTCAGAGAGCATATTCTGCTTCTCATGATGCCAAAAAATGAAGACCTTACTCTTCAGATACAACTCACTGACGCAATTGATCTCGATGCTCTTGTCAAAGAGTCAATCAGTGAAATAAAAGATCTGTATCCTGAAGATACACTCATTGTTATAAACAAATTCAAATTAAATGAAATGAATGTTAGGGAAATAAACAAGAATGTCGGAAATGACAAAGTTCATTATTTCTTTATCGAAACCCCGCAAAAAAAAATTGTAAGGGTCTTTCATATTTCTCCAAAAGATATAGCTCTGAAGTATAATAACGATCTGATGAAGATCATAAAAAATATTAAACCAAAAAACTGAGATGTAATATCATCATCTCAAAGGAGGATCTATGTTTAAAAAGATATTATTTATGTTTATCGTTTCTCTTGTTTTTATTGCCGCAGTTCCCAAAGTATACTCACAGGCGGATGATATGAGCAAGGTCAGTTATAACATTGAAGGTGTATTCCAGTGTGATTGGAACGGCAAGTATTATGTAAGACAGATAGGAAATGAGATTTTATGGTTTGGTGAAGATGACAGCGTAAGTCCTTTATGGTCAAATGTAGCTCACGGGACAATTACCGGCAATACAATAAATCTTATCTGGGGCGACGTGCCGAAAGGCAGCATAATGCAGTTCGGTAAACTTGTAATACAGATAAACTCGAATGATAATTTTACTCTTATTTCCCAGGAAGGAGATAATTTCGGGAGTTCTGTCTGGAACAGAATTACTCCTCAATAAACACTGTCAGGTAAACTGCTTCATCGCGATCCGAAAAAAAGATTTAACTTAAGGATCATTCATATCTGACCAGACCGGAATCAAAGTTTGATATCTTGATTCCGGTATTTTTTTATTTAATGAATTAAGATTTAATATATAATTATACACTATAAAGTTTGCTCATATTAAAAGTACATTTTTACCACGAAGTCACAAAGACACAAAGGAAAATGATAAAAAGAATATTAAAATTATTTTAACTTTGTAATCTAATTTGATTTAATTTTTACCCAGACTATCGTTTATAAGGAGGTTTTCGGGATTTGTCTAATATAAGAGATCAAAAATAATCTAATACAACTCACTGATCGATTTTCAAAAGTGTTTTAAAAACGAATATCACAATTTCCAGGAAAGAAATAAATATTTTTTATAGTTGATATAACTTTGAATCTTAGTGCCTTAGTGATAAAATTATTATTGTGATTAATGTCTGGTCATAAGCATATTATTTGAAAATGTTCCAGGATCAGAAATACTTTTCCGCAGATACTACTATACCATCTTCATCGCAATAAACATACTCTCCGGGTGAGAAGTCAATTCCGGCAAAATTAATTTTTATGTTTTCTTCTCCTTTATTTTCTTTTTTGCTTTTTAGAGGATGAGCAGCGAGAGCTTTAACACCGAGAGCAAGCTGCGAAAGTTCTGTAGAGTCCCGGATGCAGCCGATCACGATGATACCATTCCATTTGGGCTTTATGGCAAGTTGTCCGAGCATGTCGCCCAGAAGCGCGCAGTTGTATGAAGCTCCTCCATCTATTACCAGAAGTTTACGT
>JAFDZQ010000105.1 GCA_018266895.1 Bacteroidota bacterium | reverse complement strand
AAAAATATCCAAACTGAATGATCTGACACAGACAGTGAAAAATCTTAAAGAAATGCTTGTCTCCAGAAAATGGATCACGTCTAAAATAGAAGAAATGGAATCACTTCTTAAAAAGCCAGGTTCAAAACAGGCAATCTGAAGTCTTCATTAACATAATGAATCAAATATCCGGTATCTCCGGATTAATGCAATGCCCGAAAAAGTAATTACATAATCCTGAAAAACCCTTAGTGCTATTGCCGATGCTTTTATCGGAGGTTACCCAACTAATAACTCTAATCACTCTATTCACTCTATTCACCTTATTCATTTTACAAGGACCATACGCTTTGTTTCTTTAAATCTGCCTGCTTCCAGATTACAAAAATAAATTCCACTGGGAATATCACTTCCGCTAAAATCAGCTTCATATGTTCCGGCATTAAGTTTATTATTTACAAGAACTTTAATTAATACACTTAATTTATTGATAAGTCAATCAATTAAATGCAGAGTGTATTTGAACGGATACAAATCCTTTCAGTAATTATTCTTATAATATTTTTTAACGAATGGCTTACAAGTTCATTTTACCATATGCACAACACACTCTGATGAATTTAGTAACTTAAGAAAAGATTTCTTAAAAACAGCAGCTTTCAGGAAATAAAAAGGAGAACTGCATTATAAATGTCAGTTCTCCAGTGTAATTCAGATTCATATTCACTATTCCATCTGAAGATATTGCAAAAAAAGTAAACAAGTGAAATTTTATTTCAGAAGTATCATCCTCTTTGTTTCAATAAAACTGCCTGCTTCAAGTTTATAAAAATATATCCCGCTCGATAAGCTGCTTCCGTCAAATTCTGCTTTATAAATTCCGGGTGACAGCTTTTCATTAACCAATACAGCAACTTCTTTTCCAAGTACATCAAACACTTTCAAAGAAACAAATCCCGGATGCGAAATTCCAAATTCCAAATGCGTGACCGGATTGAACGGATTCGGATAATTCTGTTCAAGTGAAAATTTTTCCGGAACAGTACCTGAAATATTATTGATTCCGATAACGCCGTTCGGTCCGCCGGAAAAACAGATTAGTTTCCCTGTCCTACTTCCTCCGAGAAATTCAGTACTTACATTTCCGTCTATGCTCTTTAATGCAGATACCTGTTCAACAGTGTTGGTAGTGACAGTACCGAAATTATAAGTAAACAATACCCTCCCGCTGTCCCCGTTCAGGACGTACAGATTGCTGTTTTGAGTACCGCATACTATTTCCTTTATTCCGTTTCCTGTAAGATCGCTTAACTCCGCAACGCAGTGAATGTAATTGTTGTCGAGCGGATTCGACCAGAAATTCAGTCCGGATCTTGAATCAATTCTGTACAAAGCTTTCGCTCCGGATGATACAATGTCCTTAAATCCGTCGGCTGAAATATCATCCATCAGTCTTATATTTCCGTCAATGCTTGCTCCGAGATCCTGTGTCCATATCTGAACTCCGTTATTGCCGGAAAGAATTCTTAACGTTCCGTTAAATCCGATGAATGAGGCAATATCAGTAATGCCATCTGTATTTATATCCTGCAGTTCTTTAAGATTCCAGACTGTACTTGAAGTTGATGCAGACCAGATCTGCGAACCTGTATTATTGAATCCGTTTATGCCGTAAGGACCACCATTCGAACTGTAATCAATTGCACCGCCGGAAGTAGATGAAGTTACAGTGTGTGTGAATTCTCCGCCCTGCTGTGTATAATAGAGAACATTGCCGTTAAGAACATTCAGAATAATCAAAGCATGTCTTCCGTTTCCCATTCCTTCGCCGGTTGCTGCAACGAGTACGTCTTTCTTTCCGTCATTGTTGTAATCTTTTGTAATGCTGATTCCGTTAATGTCTCCGTCGGAGATAATTGTCGAATCTCCGTATGTCCACAAAAGCTGCCCTGTTCTTCCTGACAGCGCATAAATAAGTTCATTGTTTCCGCCTGTACCGAATATTACATCACTGATTCCGTCATTATTAATGTCATCAGTTATCTGCATACCGTCTTCATAGACAACAGATCCCGAAACATTATTGCTTGTTCTTGTATTAAAATACCAGAGTATGTCATCCGTAACAGAGGAATTTCCGTTATAGCACAAAGTCCAGTAATTATCCGTACAAACTATCACATCATTTACCCCGTCACTGTTAACGTCTTTAATTTCCTTCATAGACATAATCTTGAAATTATCTGAAGTCGTATTCGGGTTATCGGGAATGTTGCCCTGCCAGAAAATTTCTCCCAGGACTGTTGCGTTGTTCTGCCCGGATCCTGAAAGAGGTATTTTGAACTGCGGTGCGTTTAATGCATTAGAGTTTATCTTTGCAGTATCGGAAAAAGCTGATGGTGTATTTGGATTGAACCAAATCCTGAATTGCTTTGTCTTCTGAGTGTCGATCAAAACTGGAAATGTGATTCCCACTGTATCGAGTCTGAATCTCTGCGTATTGAAATTAAATGAACTCAGGGATAACTGTTCACTCCCCTGATTTGTAATGTTTAAATAACCTCCGCATAATGAATTGATCCTTCTGGATGAGTAATTTATTGACGATACAGAAGAAGCAATATAACTTCCGGTGTAAACGCCTTTTCCCCGCAGAGAAACAATTTTAACAGGAGTCCCCCCGTCGTTGCTTGAAATTCTCAGCTGACCTGATGTAGTGTCATATACAGCCGGAGTAAAAGTTACATTATAATTTTTTGTCTGACCGGCATTAAGAGTATCCGGAACATTGTTCGGGCTTATCTGAAATCTTGTGTTTGTAATATTATAAGCGCTGATGATGAGCTTTGCTGAACCGGTATTTGATATCGACAGAGTTCTGACTGATGGATTTCCGATAAGCGTATTTCCAAAATCAATTAATGAAGGATTAACCGTTATCTGCGGACTCCCCTGTCCTGTAACAGCATATTTATAAAGAGTTCTGTAAATACTTACATTATTTCCAATTCTGTCAGCAACAAGCCACAGATATTGCCCGTCCCAGTGAAGCCCGCGCGGATTACAGTCGCCGTCAGGATCAGGTGTGGGAAATGAGAATAAAGTATCTCCGGTTGATTTTCTGTATGCATAAATTCTTTCCTGATCTACGAACGGAGTCGTATGGAAATAATCATTCGCATAAAATATTGTGTCGCCTTTGAGTGTAATTCCCTGAACCTGTCTTCCCATAAGCGGAATCGTATCGGTTATTAATCGTGATGTCAGATCTATTTTATAAGCATAAGCATAAGGATAAGTTGTAAAGTCAGGCGAGTAAATTGAAAACCAGAGTCCGTTGCCGTCCAGAGCAATGTCTCCTACACCGCCGCTTGCGCCTCCAATGAGTGAAGGCAGCTGAATGCTGTCAACTTTAATTCCCGAAGCATTCAGTTTAAACAATCGTGCGCCGGCTGATCTGAAATCTTCCGCAACCCAGTAACCGGTCCCGTCCCAGACAAGTCCGTGATTGAATGTCAGTGATGTTGCAAGACTGTCCCTTATCAGACCGCTTGTTGTTACTTTATAAATGCTTCCGTTATTGTCAGTACCTATCCTGAGAGTATCATTTATTTTTGTAATGCCCCAGAACGAATTGTACTGCGAATAATTCGGAAATGGAAATGATTCTATGAGAGTCTGAGAGTTTATGAGTGATATATTTAAAAGTGTAAACAGAATTGTGTAAATTAATTTTTTCATGATAATATAAATTAATTTGTGGGTATAAAAATATTTACATTAAATTAAATTAAAATTAAATTTATTAAAAGCTAAATTGAAAGTGAGCATAATCAGCAGCATAAAAAGAGAAAAAAGAAAATTTATACAGATATACATTTCCGATTAATAATAATAAACTCTTTGTGCAGTGCATATGCGACATGAATCATTTCAAAGATTAAAGTGATAATACAAGTATTACTTTATCTGTGATATTATTAAATATATTTAACTTATTTCAATTATGAAAATTATTTTGCTTAAAATTATCTTTATTCTGAATGCTTTGCTGAATATGTTTCCCGGAAATACATGCCTTTCACAGAGCATACAGAACAGCGTGCTGACATTTACTCTTGAAGCAAGAGGACTGACGGAAAATGACATTACGATTCCTCTGAATTTCGATAAAGACAAATCACCGACAAATAATGCGAAACTCATACTTCCGGAGGTAAAGTATCTAATGAAGGTTCCGCTGGGTTCATTCGGATTTATGGACAGTGTTTCTGATATGAGTAATAAGGATCTTATGGATATCTTGAAAGAACTATCAATTTTAGGAAATTTTAATTCTGCCGGGAAGGAATATCCGGATATTATTTTAAGCGGCGATCCGGGACAATTTGAAACTTTTATTTTAAGATTCTGCAAAGAGAAAAAATCATCATCCTTGAAAATGCTATCAGAATTCAGTAAGGATGAACTTAAATTCCTTTCAGGGAATCTGATGTCGGTCATTGCTGAATCAGAAAATGAGGACAACAATAACTCGGATATTTTCCGGTTCAATAAAGCAAGGGATTCATCAATTGCGGTTTCAAAGAGAACACTTGATATTTTGAGCAAAGAAATTGTCTCAGATAATATAAAAGAACACATTACTGATGCCGGGACAGTTTATCAGATATACAAATTTCTTTCCGCTTCAAGAATCAGTTTTTCGGAAGAAGAATTTATAAGCAATGAATATGTTAACGGGAATTTTTATTTCTATTATGATAAGGACGGGATCAGGATAGCAATCGGAGGAAAAGGCAGAAATACTTACACGGGAAAATTTAATTTTATAATTGACACAGGAGGAGATGATGTCTATGATATCGCGAATAATGCTGAAAAGGAACTGTTCAAAAATAATTTCAGCTGCATCATTGATCTGGCAGGAAACGATTATTATGCTTCTTACAGCAATTACTCTCTCGCAGGTTCAGTATTTTCTTCCGGATTTATTTTTGACAAAGAAGGTGATGATACATACAAAGGTAAAAATGTTTCACTCGGCTCTGCTATTTGCGGACTCGGAGTTCTGTATGACGAAAGCGGAAATGATACTTATCAGGCGAATCAGTTTTCAATCGGCGCCGCTTCATTCGGAATAGGTCTTCTCTTAGACAAAAACGGAAACGATGTCTACATTGCAAATTCTTATGCACAGGGATTCGGAATGACTGAGGGCGTCGGTGCAATAGCAGACAATAAAGGCAATGATAATTATCTGATAGACGCGCGTTCTCTTGACATAGGAAGGTATGAAGATCATTATGTCTCAATGTCACAGGGTTACGGTCTCGGGCTCAGACCTTATTATGCCGGTGGAATAGGATTAATAATAGAAGGCGAAGGGAATGATTTTTATTCAACTGATATCTTCGGACAGGGCGGGGCGTACTGGTACGGACTTGGATGCATTGCCGACAGGTCGGGAAATGATAAATACAATTCTTATCAGTATGCTCAGGGTGCAGGAATACATCTTGCAGTCGGACTTTTAAAAGATTACGAAGGCTGGGATTTTTATACTTCTGACGGAGTTTCGCAGGGCTGTGGTCATGATTTCGGATTTGGTCTGCTTTATGATGTAAAAGGCAACGACAACTATTCAGCTTATTCTCTTTCTCAGGGAGCGGGCAATGCTAACGGAATAGGAATATTATTCGATGAAAGCGGAAGGGACGGTTATCTGAACAAAGAACCCGGCAATACAAGGGGTTACGGAAATTCTAGAAGAGAATACGGAAGTCTCGGGATTTTCCTTGATGCATCGGGAGACGATTTTTATTCAGCCGGGGGCATGGACAGTGTGATCTCAAATTCATCAATGTGGGGAGTAATGAATGATTATTTTCTTAAAGACAATTCATCCGTTCCGAGCGGAACAAATTACAAAGTTCCTCTCGATTCAAACAGGAATTATACATCTGAAGATTATTTTACAATGGCTAAAACTATCGAGCCGAGGTTTTCCCTGTGGCAGGAATACGGTTTCAGGAAATTAGCGGAAGACAGCATCACAACTTCAGAATACATTTTAAAATTTCTTGACACGGAAGATCACAGAGCCGGACTTGTGCTGAGAAATCTTGCATTTAAAATTGGTTACACTATGGGGAATGTATTTGTTGACAGACTCAGGAAGCACTTATATTCAATGAATGCAAGACCGGTATTCAATGAAAATCAGCTTGCTTATATTTGTTATCTGTTCGGAGAGACGGGAAATCCTGCAGGCAGAGAAGAGCTGCTGATGCTGACTGAAGATGAAAACATAAGAGTAAGAAGCGCAGCAGTAAATGCCCTGGGTAAATTAAAGACAGATTCCTCTGATTCTCAGTTTATTATCAAAGCATCGCAAAGACTGCGTGAACTTGCAGAAGAAAAATCAGCTTATAAAATGTTCAATAAAGACATAGCTTTCGCCTTAAGAAAATATAAATCTGCCGCAAACATTCCGGTACTTATTCAACTGATGAATTATGATTACTTTGGTGTAAGATTCATTGCTTCCGAAGACCTGAAAGATTACGGTAACGAATATGTAAAATTCCTGGATGAGAATACTTTTGCAAATATTTCTTCGGAGAAAAAATGGTCTCAGGCATTTCTGTACTCAATCATAAACATTGATGAAAATGAATTCAGAGAGCTATTCAGAAGAATCTCAGATACTGATTTATCAGAAGATGAATCGATAAAAATTAATATCATAAATCTGCTTAAGATTAAAAAGGACAAGTCTTTGAACAATGAATTCAGATCATGGGCGGAGGAAATCATTTCGGAATCAGAATCAAAGATTAATCTTAAAGTAAAGTAAATTTTTTAATTAAAATTCAGCTTGCTGAAATTTATAATAACCACGATGTACAACATTGATATTTAATTTTATTTGTTTTAGCTTTGCAGGAAAAGTTGATTTAAATTTATAATGTATCTATTGTAATTCTGAATTGCTTTAGCCGGTTTCAGTATTCGTAAATTTAAGTTACTAATATCCAGATAAAGGAGAATAATCAAATGAATTCTCTCAGCTCAATACCTTCAGTTTTTCCTCTTACTTTACAAACATATAATACCTGCTCCATAATAAATATATTCACAAACTTTAAAAAACAAAAACATGAAAAAAGTATTTACTCTTGTCCTGTTATTTGTTTTAGCTTTTGGTTCTGTAATCTTAAAAGCGCAGGACAGCCAGCAGTCTGATTACGACAGACAAAAATCAAACACGCAGTATGTGCCTCCAACATCTAAAGCTCCTGTCAATGTTAACGGCAATCACAGCATTCTAAATCTGACAAATTGCCCTCCCCGTGACAGACCGACTTGTCTGAAGGAGCCATTTGATACATTAACCTGGACAAAATGTCCGATGACATTCAGCAGTGACGGATTCAGGAATGATGACGGATCATCCGCGGCTATTCCACTTCCGTTTAATTTTAATCTATACGGAACTATTTACAATCAGGTATACATCAATAACAACGGTAACTTAACATTTACTCAACAACTTTCGACATTTACTCCGTTTGCTTTCCCGAGTACCCCGCTGGCGATCGTAGCTCCTTTCTTTGCTGACGTTGATACGAGAAATCTTGTCAGCGGAGTGGTATGGTATAAATTTACGGGAAACAGATTAGCTGTAACCTGGGACAGTACAGGTTATTACAATGAGCATTCCGATAAGCTGAATACATTTCAGTGCATAATTTCAGACGGACTTGATCCCTTCCTGGGACTCGGAAACAATGTCTGCTTCAGTTACGGAGATATGGAATGGACAACAGGTGATGCATCAGGCGGAATCGGAGGATTCTTCGGAGCTCCTGCAACTGTTGGTGTAAATGAAGGAAACGGAATTGATTATGCGACGCTCGGAAGGTTTGACAGACCGGGAACATACTACGGAGGTCCCGGCGTAGACTCAAACGGTGTAAGCTATCTTGACTGTCAGAATTTCTGCCTGAATGTTTCAAATGTCGGAAACATTTGTCCGGTAGCTCAGAACTTCCCGGCAGGAAATGTAAATATTCTCGCCGGAAACAATTACCTCGGCTCGTACGGTTTTGCATCTCCGGAAATAACACAGATCACATCCGGTAGCGTTACGGGAGTGCCTCCCGGAATGACTGTTAACATCAGCAACGGAGTAACCTGTACATTTGAAGTGTCATGGACGCCGACATGCGCACAGGCAGGAACTTACTTAGTCTGCTTTAAAGGTATTGACAATGCAGCAGCACCGTGTACAACTACTGTCTGCGTAAATTATGTCGTTGATTGTCCGCTGCCTGTCGAATTGTCATCATTCACATCTTCAGTATTCGGCAGAGATGTTACACTTGACTGGTCAACGGCAACAGAAGAGAACAATGCAAGATTTGAGATAGAGAGATCATCAACAGAAAACAACTGGACAAAAATCGGATCAGTTAACGGAAACGGCACTACCGCCAGCCCTCATTCATATTCATTCACTGACAGAGGACTTGCCTCGGGAAATTATTCGTACAGACTCAGACAGGTGGATTTCAACGGTAACTTCAGATATTTCAACCTCAGCAATGAAGTCATTATAGGAACACCTGACAAATACAACCTGAATCAGAATTATCCGAATCCTTTCAATCCTGTAACAAAGATAAGCTACTCAATCCCGGCACAGGGAAAAGTAAGCCTGTCTGTATTTGATATGACAGGAAAAGAAGTCAGGAATCTTGTAAACGGAATTCAGACAGCGGGATATTATTCGGTAAGTTTTGACGGAAGCGGTCTTGCAAGCGGTGTTTACTATTACAGACTGGAAGTAACAGGAGAAAAGAATTTCGTCGATACAAGAAAGATGTTGCTTGTAAAATAATATTTATCAGATAAGCGTTGTAAAGCCCTGTTTATTGACATGAACAGGGCTTTTATTTTTAAAGTATATACCTGAAATGTAAATTGAACAAGGGTTTAAATTTCGATATATTTCAAAAATAATGATTAAAACAATATTAGTATCCGCAGCGATTTTAGCAGTTTCCGTAAATTCTATTGCTAAAGATTTTTCAAGGGTGGAAGATATTATTTCGCAGGGTATTGCAAACAGTTATTTTCCCGGAGCTCAGTTTATAATCGGAGATGACAAAAATACGATTTACGAGAAATCATTCGGGAATTTTACGTATGACGAATTTTCACCGGCTGTAACTGATGAAAGTATGTATGATCTTGCTTCACTGACAAAAGTCATTGCAACAACTTCTGCAATTATGAAACTTTATCAGGAAGATAAAATTGATCTTAATGACAAAGTAGCTAAATACATTCCTGAGTTTGCAAATAACGGGAAAGAAAACATAAACATTCTGAATTTACTTTTGCATAATTCAGGACTTAAAGCATTTATTCCGTTTTACAAATACTATTCTACAAAGGAAGAAGTGATAAATGCGATTTACAATGCAGAACTTGATTATGAGCCAGATACTAAATTTGTTTACAGTGACCTTAACGCCATTGTGCTGGGATTTATAGTTGAAAAAGTTTCCGGACTCGGTCTGGATGAATATTGCAAAGCAAATATTTTCAAACCGTTGGGAATGAATTCGACGGTTTTTCTTCCGGATGATAAAATGAAGGAAAGAATTCCCCCAACTGAAAATGACAAATACTGGAGGAACCGACTGCTTCAAGGAGAAGTGCATGATGAAGCAGCTTCAATACTGGGAGGAGTTGCCGGTAATGCCGGACTTTTTTCAAATGCCGGAGATCTTTATAAATTTATGAGAACTATGCTGAACAACGGCTTTTATTACAATCCCTATACGAGAGGTCTCAAAGAAGAAAAGCTTTTTGAACCGGAGATTGTAACGCTTTTCACAAAAAGATTCACTGAAGTATTCTATTCAAATTCAAGAGCTCTCGGATGGGATACAAAACCGGACGTGCTGCCTTCAAAATACAGAATGCCCTGCGGCGAATTGATTTCGGACAACTGTTTCGGCCATACCGGTTATACAGGAACAAGCGTCTGGTGTGACAGAGACAGAAAGCTTATCATAATTTTTTTAACGAACAGGGTTTATCCTTCCCGGGACAATGAAGGGATCAGAGAAATAAGACCGGATATTCATAATGCAGCAATAGAAAGCACCTTGAATTAAATTTTGAATAATCCATTTTAACATACAAAGAACGTCTTTGCACTTTAAATACAAAACATTTTTCAGAGATAAATAATCTGAAACTAATAAACAATAAAAGGTTAAATTAAAAGATGAAACTATCAAAATTCAAAAACGAACCGTTTACCGACTTTTCAAAAAAGAAAAACTCACAGGAGTTTGCAAAAGCTCTTGAGAAAGTCACTTCAAGATTTAAAAAGGAATATCCGAATACCATAGGCGGTGAAAAATTTTATACCGACAGGAAACATTATTCATACAATCCTTCAAACAAAGAAGAAATTGTCGGAGTGTTTCAGAAAGGAACAGCCGAGATGGCTATAAAGGCAATTGAAATTGCCAACAATACTTTTCATGAATGGAAAAATGTTCCTGTTAAGACAAGGGTAAAGTTTCTTGTGGAAGCTGCAAAGAGAATGAGAAAAAGAAAACATGAATTCTCTGCAATGATGGTTTATGAAGTCGGAAAGAACTGGGCAGAAGCCGACGGAGATACTGCTGAAGCCATTGATTTCATGGAATATTATGCAAGAGAGATGCTGAGATATAATGAAGGAATGTCAGTTGTAAGCAATCCCGGTGAAAAGAATAAATGCGAATATATTCCTCTCGGTGTCGGGGTGGTAATTCCGCCGTGGAATTTCCCTCTTGCAATTCTTGTAGGAATGACAACGGCTGCGGTAGTAACAGGGAACACTGTAGTATTGAAACCTTCAAGCGACTCCCCTGCCATAGCGCAGATGTTCTTTGAACTTCTTGAAGAAATAAAGCTTCCGAAAGGAGTTGTGAATTTTCTTGTCGGCGACGGAAGCGCAATTGGAGATCTGATCGTTACTCATCCGTTAACAAGATTCATTTCATTTACGGGATCGATGGAAGTAGGTCTGAGAATAAACGAACTTGCAGCAAAGAAACAGCCTTCTCAGATCTGGATAAAAAGAGTCGTCGCTGAAATGGGAGGCAAGGATTCCATTCTTGTAGACAGTGAACTTATTGATTTTAATGATGCAGTGAAAGGAACTGTCCAGTCAGCTTTCGGATATCAGGGACAGAAATGCTCTGCATGTTCCAGAGTAATTGTTGACGAAAGAATCTATGAAAAATTCTGCGAAGCACTTGTCGAAGAAACTAAAAAGCTGAAAGTGGCTCCTGCAAAGGAAAATCCGAATATGGGTCCGGTAATAAATGAAAGATCCAAAAACAGCATAACTGAATACATTAAGAAAGCAATTGACGAAGGCGGAAAAATAATTCATGGAGGAATGGATTACAGTGAAAACGGATATTTCATTCAGCCGACAATTATCAAAGATGTTGAAAGAGACGCTACAATTGCACAGGAAGAAATTTTCGGACCTGTGCTTGCTGTAATAAAATCAAAGAATTTCGATGACGGTTTGTCAATTGCCAATAACACAGTTTACGGACTCACCGGCGCTGTTTATACCAAAAGTAAAAAGAAATTAGAAAAAGCTGAAAGGGATTTCTTTGTGGGAAATCTTTACCTAAACAGAAAATGCACAGGCGCTCTTGTGGGAGTTCATCCTTTCGGCGGATTCAATATGAGCGGCACGGATTCAAAGGCAGGAGGCAGAGATTATCTGGGCTTATTCATGCAGGCAAAATCCATTGCACAAAAGGTTAAATAGAAATTGTAATCATAACATTAACGGAACAAAATTTTTTGTGAAATAAATTTTATTTATTCTTTAATTTAATTCACAGGCTGCTTTCAATAAAGCAGATATAAAATCCGGGACTGCAGATTCATTTGAAAATAAAATTAAGTCTTTAAAAATTAGAATTATATAAAACAGAATTATGAAAGCAAAATCATATTTACTTTTAGCAGTTTTAATTTTTATTAGTTACACGGGATGCGAAAGATTAGGCAACAAACTTCAGGAAAAGATAAATGAGAAAGTTGAACAGAAAATAGATGAAAATCTGAAAAAAGTTGATTCTGTATTTAAAGATGTGGGAACTCAGCTTGATACGATGCAGGAAAAATCTTTCAGGTCTCTTGATTCAATTAAGTACCAGCTTGATTCCGCAAATTCGCAGATCAAGGAAATGATAGAAAAACAAAAAGAAAAATTGGATTTAAAAAAATAATTAAAAACAAAAAATGAAAATACACGAGTATCAGGCAAAATCACTTTTAAAGAAATACGATGTACCGGTTCAGGAAGGACTGGCAATTAACGATATGAAGTATTACGATGATGTAATATCAGTATTGAAAGAAAAAGGCATATCTCAGTTCGTTGTAAAGTCTCAGATACATGCCGGAGGAAGAGGAAAGGGAAAAGTTTACAGCAGGGAAAACAGGGATGAATTAGTAGTCGAAGGCGGCGTAAAATTCGTCGGAAGCGACGAACAGAAAGGAAAAGATTACGCGGCTAAGCTTCTCGGTAATATTCTGGTGACTCATCAGACCGGAAAAGAAGGCAAGGAGGTGCAGACTTTATTCATCACGGAAGGAATTGACTATAAGAAAGAATTTTATATCGGTATTCTGTTAGACAGGACAGTTTCAAAGAATGTAATAATGGCATCTACGGAAGGCGGAGTTGAAATAGAAAAAGTTGCGGAAGAAACTCCCGAAAAAATAATCAAGATATGGATTGATCCGTCAGCCGGTCTGCTTTCATATCAGGCTCGGGAGCTTGCATTTGGTCTTGGTCTTGAAGGAAATGCCTATAAGAATTTCATAAAATTTATAACAAATCTCTACAAAGCTTATGAAGGACTTGACGCTTCCCTTCTTGAGATCAATCCAATGGTATTAACTGATGAAGACAAAATAATTGCTCTCGATGCGAAAGTTACTCTTGACGACAATTCTTTTTTCAGGCATAAAGAATATGCTGAGTTAAAGGACGAGAACGAAGAAGATCCGCTTGAACTTGAAGCTGCAAAGTATAATCTCAATTATATTAAATTAGACGGAAACGTCGGCTGCATGGTAAACGGCGCAGGACTTGCAATGGGTACAATGGATCTGATAAAGCTTGCCGGCGGCTCGCCTGCAAATTTTCTTGATGTGGGGGGAACAGCCACACCGGATACAGTGGAAAATGGTTTTAAGATCATACTGTCCGATAAAAATGTTAAGGCAATACTCATAAATATATTCGGCGGGATTGTAAGATGTGACAGAGTTGCGATGGGTGTAGTACAGGCAGCCAAAAATATTCATATTACAGTTCCTGTAGTTGTGAGGCTTCAGGGGACTAATGCCGAAGAAGCGAAAACGATCCTTGATGAGTCGGGATTAAATCTGATTTCTGCGACTACACTTGAAGAGGCAGCGGCTAAGGTTACCGAAGCGATAAGCAGTTAGTCTCAAATTATTTCAGTGATTGTAAAACTGATTTAGAGATTAAGAAAGCGCAGTGTCAAGGAACAGTAATAAGGCATGAATTTGAAATTTGGTTATTGCGCGAAACTTAAGCATCATAATATCATTAGCCGGGAAAAATAATACTGCTGAGTAAAATATTTATGAAAGAGTTAAATTAATATTTTAAGAAAAATAATTGACAAATAAAATTTCGAATAAAATTAAAATTTCATCCAACGGTTACAGATCAGGATTTGAAAATATCTCCGAAAGTTATTCATACACTTATGATGATATTTCACTTCTGCCTGATCAGATATCCGATATTAAGCACAGATCAGACTGTGATACCGGCATAGATTTTCTTGGACTTCATCTCAAACTGCCTGTGATAGCTTCACCTATGAATACAGTCTGCGGCGGAAGAATGTCAAATGCGCTTGCCGGACTCGGATGTCTGGGAATTGTTCACAGATTCAATACAATTGAAGAGCAGATCTCCGAATTAAATTACGGCGAACTAAAATCCACATTGTTCAGGTCAGCTGCAATTGGCATTAATTTAAAAAAAGATCTGCCGAGACTTGAATTACTTGCAGATGAAGGAGTAAAGATCTTATGCATAGATATTGCAAACGGCGGTTCCAGAATGATAGAAGAATTTCTGAATAAGATACAGGTTAAAATAAAAAATTACGGTCTGAAGATCATAGCAGGAAATGTAGCAAGTTATGAGACTGCAAAATTTCTGATCGACCTTGAAGTAGATTCTATAAGAGTCGGTATCGGTAACGGAGCAATGTGTTCGACTTCCGTCAAATCCGGAATAGGTATAGGACAGGTAGATGCCATCATAAGAAGCCTTAAAGCAAAAAAAGATCTTAAAAGCAGTGTTAAGATTATTGCTGACGGCGGTATATCAACACCCGGAGCAATGTGCAAAGCCATTGCGCTCGGCTGCGATGCAGTGATGTTCGGAAGAGTACTTGCAGGGTCAGAAGAAGCGCCGGGGGAAGTTCTGAAATACAATAATCAGAGATGGAAGAAGTACTGCGGAAGCGCTTCATTTGCCGTTAAGCAGGAAAATAAAAATTATATCGAAGGTGAAGAATCACTGGTTCCTTATAAAGGTTCAGTTACAAAGATAATTCAGGAATACCGTGAAGGACTGCAGTCTTCAATGAGTTATTTAAATTCGCGGACAATTAATGAATATCAGCAGAAAGCTACTTTTGTTAAACTTACAAGTAACTCTTTTAATGAGAGAAAGCCTCAGATATAATGCATTATATTTACTGGTTCAGAAAAGATCTTAGATTAACAGATAACCATGCATTAGCTCGGTTTCTGAAAGATGCGGTAAACGGCAGCAGCTTTTCGTTCATTTACATTAAGAATAATAATTCATACAGATACTTCGGTGAAAAGCGGATTGTTTTTTTGATTCAGTGTCTGGAAGAATTGAAACAGGATCTTTCTGATTTCAAATCAGAGCTGCAGATTTTTTCAGGGAAAAGCATTGAAGTTTTTAAAAATATTTTACTTGAAAAAAATCCTGTATCTGTTTATCTGAATGAACAGGTAGAACCTTACTGCCGGGAAAGAGATGAATCTGTCAGAAAACTTATTGAAGATTCAGGAGGGATTTATAATTCATTTACTGATTCCACAATTTTTTCTCCGGGAGAGATTAAAAACGGAGAAGGTCATCAGTATAAAGTGTTTACGCCTTTTAAAAATAATGCTTTAAGCATACTTACTAAGGATCATTATAAAAAGCATGTATGTGATTTCAGCAACATCAATAATAAGAATGAAATTATATTCAAAAGTCAGTTAAAGATCAAACAAGATAAAAAAATTTCCGGAGTAAGCGGTTCTGTTATTATAAAAGGCGGTAGAAAGGAAGGTCTTAGTAAACTCAGGGATTTTTATGAGACAAAACTAAACAGGTATAATTCTCAGAGGGATTTTCCTTCCCTTAATGCTACAAGCAGGTTGTCTGCTCATCTGCATTTCGGAACTATCGGAATCAGGGAAGCTTTGAGAACAGCATTTGCCGGATTAAGCAAATCTGAATCTGAGAAGGATGAAAAGGAAGTACAGACCTGGATAAATGAATTACTCTGGAGAGAGTTTTATTATCATATAACCTTTCACAATCCCCGTCTGACCTATCAGTCTTTTAAAACAGAATACGATGATCTTAACTGGAATTATGATGAGAGCAATTTCAGGAGATGGGCTGAAGGAAAAACCGGCTACCCGATTGTGGATGCAGGAATGAGACAGTTAAATAAAGAAGGCTGGATGCATAACAGAGTAAGAATGATTACAGCTATGTTTTTAACCAAGGATTTATTTATTGACTGGAGGCTGGGAGAAAAATACTTTGCCGAAAAGCTTATAGATCTTGATTTTTCAAGCAACAACGGCGGGTGGCAGTGGAGCGCTTCAACAGGTGTAGATGCGCAGCCTTATTTCAGGATATTCAATCCTTATCTTCAGAGTAAAAAGTTCGATCCTGCCGGAGACTATATAAGAAAATATGTTCCCGAATTAAGTTCATTGCCGGTTGAATTCATTCACGAACCGAACATAATGAATCATACTGAACAGGAAAAGTACAGAGTCATCATCGGAAAGGATTATCCCAATCCGGTTATTGATCACAAAGCAGCAAAGGATATTGCAATAAGAAATTTTAAAAAAGCGGCACATAAATTATAATTTCACACTGGAAAAAATTAACAGTAAATATGAACCCGTGATCGGGCTTGAGATTCATGCGCAGATGAAAACAGAGACCAAGGCATTCTGCAGGTGCAGTACTGATTTTCATTCTTCGCCGAATTCAAATGTATGTCCGGTGTGTCTTGGTTTTCCTGGATGTCTGCCGGTACTTAATGAAAAGCTGGTCGAGTTTACAATAAGAATGGGGCTTGCTGCAAATTGCAGAATAAGAAGCAGTTCAATCTTCGCAAGAAAAAATTATTTTTATCCCGATCTGACAAAAGGATATCAGATCACGCAGTTTGACACTCCACTTTGTTATGACGGATACCTGAATATAAAATTAAAAAATAAAGAAATCAAAAAGATCGGCATTACAAGAATTCACATAGAAGAAGATGCCGGTAAATCGATACATGATTTTCACGATGATGAAACTCTTATAGATTTTAACAGATGCGGTGTCCCGCTGATAGAGATAGTAAGTGAACCGGATATGAATTCCACTGAAGAAGCTTTTCTGTATCTTTCAAAAATAAAGCAGACGCTTGTCTATCTTGATATCAATGACGGGAATATGGAGGAAGGTTCTCTCAGGTGTGATGCTAACATTTCATTGAAATTAAAAGGATCTGATCAGCTTGGTACAAGGACAGAGATTAAAAATCTCAATTCCTTCAAGAATGTCTCAGATGCCATTGAGGCGGAAATAAAACGCCAGACTTCAGTGCTTGAATCAGGTGAAAAGGTTTCATATCACACAATGACATACAATGCAAAAGACAAAACTACGGCTGCAACCAGAACTAAGGAAGAAGCTCACGATTACAGATATTTTCCGGAACCTGACTTAGTAAAACTCAAAGTCAGCGAAGAACGGATAAATATGGTCAGGAAGAATCTTCCGGAATTTCCTGATGAAAGAAGGATAAGATTTATAAAGGAATATTCTCTCCCGGAATCCGATTCTGAAGAGATAACGCATGACAGAAATTTTGCCGATTATTTTGAAAATGTAACAGGGTATCTGACCGTTAAAAACGAAAGATCATTCCGGACTGCAAGCAATATTGTCAGAGCAGAAGTTCGTAAAGTTATGAATGAAAAAAAAATAGGAATAAACGAATTTCCCGTTCCGGCAAAAGCAATTGCTCTGATAGCTGATTCAGTTACTTCAGGAAAAATAAGCATCACGGCGTCAAAAGAGATATTTACAAAAATGCTTTCAGGTAAAAATGAAGAAGAGATTCTGAAAATATTCAAAGAGTCAGAAGCTAATCTGTCCATTGTATCAGACACTTCAGAGATTGAATCAATTGTAAAAATAGTTATCGGATCAAATCCCAAAGAAGCAGAAAGATATAAATCAGGTGAAAAGAAACTAGCTGGATTTTTTGTCGGAAAGATTATGCAGGAGAGCAAAGGAAAGGCAGATCCGAAAATTGTAAACGAATTGTTAATTAAAATTCTTGAGGTGTAATTTATTATGAGAAAAAAACTAATCGCAGGCAACTGGAAAATGAATCTGACTTATAAAGATTCTGAAAAACTGGCTAAGGAAATTATCTCTAAAATTGAAAAAAAGGATTTAAATAAAACTGATGTGCTGTTATGTCCGACCTTTGTCTCACTGGGCATTGTAAATAAAGCCATAAAGGATACCGGGATCAGTCTCGGCGCGCAGAACATTTCCTACGAAAACAACGGAGCGCTGACTGGTGAGATCTCTGCGGAAATCCTTAAATCAGTAGGATGCGAGTATGTAATTATAGGGCATAGCGAAAGAAGAAGTTATTTTCATGAATCGAATGCTGTCATTAATAAAAAAATCAGAAAGGCAATTGAGTTCGACCTTAAGCCGGTATTCTGCGTCGGCGAATCCTTGGTAGAAAGAGAAGACGAGATTTATGAAGGAATTATAGAAAAACAGTTAACCGAAGGACTTGCGGGAATAGAATCCGGTAAGATCGCTGAAGTTATAATTGCATACGAACCTGTTTGGGCAATCGGAACAGGGCTCAATGCAACTCCTGAGCAGGCAGCTCAGATACATTCTTTTATCAGGAAGATAATTCAAAAACTTTACAATGAGAAAGCTGCTAATGAAATTCTGATACTTTACGGCGGAAGTGTAAATGAAAACAATTCCGAAAGTATCCTTTCAGCAAAAGGAATTGACGGAGCTCTGATCGGCGGAGCAAGTCTGAAGCCGGACGATTTTTCAAAAATCGTCAGGACAGCCGCTCAGATAAAATAATTTTAACAAAATAAATTTTAATCAAAACAAAATAAAAATGAAAGATGTAGTAATAGTTTCAGCTGTCAGGACTCCGGTCGGAAGTTATCTCGGAAGTCTGTCATCACTTAAAGCTACTGAGCTTGGAGCCATAGTAATCAAGGAAGCCGTAAGCAGAGCGGGAATTAAACACGAAGATGTATCGGAAGTAATTATGGGGTGCGTGCTTCCTGCAGGATTAGGACAAGCGCCGGCAAGACAGGCTGCCATTTATGCGGGACTTCCTGATTCCGTTCCGTGTCTTACTATCAACAAAGTCTGCGGATCGGGATTGAAATCCGTAATGCTTGCAGAGCAGTCCATAAAATGCGGCGATGCAGAAATTGTCGTAGCAGGAGGTTTTGAATCAATGAGCAATGTTCCATATTATCTTGATAAGGCAAGGACAGGTTACAGAATGGGAAACGGAACGGTTGTAGACGGAATGGTACATGACGGATTATGGGATGTTTATAATAATTTTCATATGGGATCAGCCGCTGAAATGTGTTCGAAGGAATTGAATATTTCAAGAGAGGAGCAGGACTCTTTTGCTGAAGAAAGTTACAGAAGAGCTCTGAAAGCGACAGAGGACGGTCATTTCAAAGATGAAATAATTCCTGTCGAAATAAAAGACAGGAAAGGTTCAATTACTGTTTCCGAAGATGAAGATGTCAGGAAAGTTAACTTTGAAAAAGGCAAAACACTTAAAGGAGCATTTCAGAAAGACGGAACCGTTACTGCATTCAATTCATCCAATCTGAATGACGGAGCTGCTGCGCTTGTGCTTATGTCGGCTGATAAGGCAAAAGAGCTTGGTATAACTCCCCTTGCTAAGATTGTTGCTCAGGGTTCATTTGCTCAAAAACCGGAATGGTTTACGACTTCTCCTGCTTATGCAATAAAGAACGTTCTTAAGAAAGCAAATCTTGATGTTAAGGATCTTGATCTGATAGAGGCTAATGAAGCATTTGCTGTTCAGGCATGCGCAGTTAATAAAATTGCAGGTCTTGATCCGGCAAAGGTAAACGTGAACGGAGGCGCAATTGCCATCGGTCATCCTATCGGAGGAAGCGGCGCAAGGATCCTTACAACGCTTCTGTATGCAATGAAAAACAGGAAAGCCGGAAGAGGACTTGCAACTCTTTGTATCGGCGGAGGCGAAGCAAGCGCAATCATTGTAGAAAGAATGTAAATTATTTTTAAAATTTAATCATCATCGAAATGAAAAATATAACCGTAATAGGATCAGGAACTATGGGAAACGGAATTGCCCATACTTTCGCACAGTTCGGATATTCTGTATTGCTTATTGACATAAAAAAGGAATTTCTTGACAAAGGTATAGATACCATTTCAAAGAATCTTGACAGGCAGGTTAAAAAAGAACTGATAACTGATGAGCAGAAGAATATTACTCTTGCAAACATTAAAACTTCAACTGACATCAAGGATTCAAAAGATGCCGACCTGGTTGTGGAAGCTGCATCGGAAAATTTTGAAATAAAAAAGAAAATATTCCGGGACCTGGATTCGGTCTGTAAACCTGAAGCCATACTTGCTACAAACACATCATCAATATCAATTACGGAAATTGCCGCAGTTACAAAGAGAGCGGATAAAGTTATAGGAATGCATTTTATGAATCCGGTTCCGGTAATGAAATTAGTCGAGACAATAAGAGGAATTGCAACATCACAGGAAACATATGATGCAATAAAAGCACTGACGGAGAAAATAGAAAAGGTTCCGGTTGAAGTTCAGGATTATCCAGGATTCATATCAAACAGGATTCTTCTGCCAATGCTTAATGAGGCAATGTACTGTGTCATGGAAGGCGTGGCAACACCTGAATCCATTGACAGCGTCATGAAACTCGGAATGAATCATCCGATGGGACCGCTAACGCTTGCTGATTTTATCGGACTGGACGTATGTCTTTCCATAATGGAAGTTCTTCACAACGGACTCGGAGATTCAAAATACAGACCCTGTCCCCTGCTTAAAAAAATGGTAGCCGCAGGATATCTCGGAAGGAAGAGCGGCAGAGGATTCTACGATTATACAAAAAAATAATTTTAAAATAAAAAAACATAAAAAATGAATTTTGATTTAACGGAAGAACAGATATCCATCAGGGATGCCGCAAGGGATTTCTCTGAAAATGAAATTGCACCATCATCTGTCGAAAGAGACCTCAATGCAGAGTT
>JAFDZQ010000104.1 GCA_018266895.1 Bacteroidota bacterium | reverse complement strand
TTACAAAGTAACTTAATCTTACACTGCATTATTTGATAATATTGTATATTTTAGCTCATAACAATTTTAACATTCAAGAAATAAATCTCAAATCTTTTAACTAAAGATTCATTTGAAATCTATTTACTGTTACATAATATTAATTCTTGTAACTTTTCTAGCATATTACAATTCGCTTTCAAACGAATTTGTTTTTGATGATGAAAGCGTGATTCAAAACAATCAATCCATAACAAGTCTTGATAATATTCCCCGATTCTTCACAGCCGAAGACGGATTTCACAAAGTTATAGGCAGATACTACAGACCTGTTGTTTCTTCATCTTATGCAATCGATTATTTCTTCTGGGGTCTCAATCCTTACGGATTTCATTTAACAAACATCATAATACATATTTTATCATGTCTTCTGCTTTTTAAGATACTGGCTGTGCTTTTCTGGAGATACAAATACAGAAATGTGTTTGCGCTTTTTTCATCTCTGATTTTTGCAGTTCATCCCGTTCATACTGAAGCTGTAAGCTGGATCAGCGGCAGGACGGATTCAATGGTAACTATGTTTTTCTTTGCTTCATTTCTGTTTTACATAGAATATAAAAAAGAAATGACTCATGAGTCAAAAGACAATACACTTCAGAAAGTAAAAGGGAACAGGTTAATCTATCTTATTCTGTCTCTTATATTTTATTCTATCGGACTTCTGACAAAAGAAATGATTGTAACAATGCCACTTGTAATTTTCGCCTATGATTTCATTTACAGGAAAAAAAATCTGGAATACATAAGGAAAAACTTATATGTATATGCATTGTTTGCCGGAATAACCATAATTTATCTTTTGCTCAGATATGTACTTTTAAAAGACATTCCGGAAAGGGAAAATTATCTTTATTTCTACGGAAAAGATTTTACAGTCACATTAGGAACAATGGTCAAGACAATTCCTGTTTATTTCAGGCTTCTGTTTGCGCCGTTTCAGCTGCTTTATCATTACAACGGAGTAATAGCTGATGCTAAGAATTTAATTGACCCGGAAGTTCTGCTTTCTGCTGCTTTTGTGCTGATACTAATTTATTTGTGTTATTTATTTTACAAACGGGACAGCATTATATCTTTCTGCATAGCATTCTTTCTGATTACTTTGCTTCCGGTTATGAATTTTGTTCCTTCAATGAATCTGATGGCGGAAAGATTCCTTTATATGATTTCATTCTCTCTTGTGCTGCTGATATGTCATGTTTGTCTTCTCGGAAGCGCAAAGCGGGATTTTACAATTCTTATTTTCGGGCTAATCATAATTATTATATCATTGTCATATCTCACTTACGCAAGAAATGAACAATGGAAAGATAATAACACTTTGTACATGACTGGTAACAATGTCAACGGTACCGTCCTTCTTGTTAATTCAGGAAACATTCTGGCGAATCAGAAGAAATACGATGAAGCCGCAAAATTATACAAAAAAGCAATTGAAATACGCGATAACAACCTTCTTGCTCATCATAATCTCGGACTGATTTACCTTATCAGAGGAAGTCTTGACTCGGCTGAAGTAAAATTTAAAAAAGGAATTTCAATAGATTCCCTTGCGCCTGACGGATATTTTCAGCTTGCAACAGTTTACAATATGCAGGACAAGAAAGAAGATGCAATAAGAATGCTGGAAAAACTTCAGAATGTCGCTCCTGATTATAAAGGTTCATCAGCGCTGCTTCAGAACCTTAAAGCAGGCGAAAGTACCGGAACAGGTCTTCTTCCGGGAGCATTCGGTACAGATGAAGCTCTGAATACAAAAATTGCAACACTGCAGAAAAGATCTTACAGAAATTATTCCGAAAAAAAGTATGAAGAAGCAGTTAATGATCTGAAAGAACTTATAAGACTCAATCCCGACTCTTCATCAAGATCAGGATTCCTTAATAATATTGCCATGTGTTATTCCGAAATGAAAAATCCGGAGCTGGAAGAAAAATACTTCCTTGAAGCAGTTTCAGCCGACAGTAAAAATGTTAATGCACTGAACGGTCTTTCGGCTTTTTATCTTAAAGCTAACAACAAAGAAAAAGCGCTGGAATATATCAGAAAGATACTGATTATAAATCCGGAAAATGAAATTGCAAAAAGGAAACTTGATTCCCTGAATTTATTAAGGTAAACGAAAATTTGAAATTTTCAGAATTATCCTAATCATAGAATTGATTTTTAAAAAATTGTGGCTTATTTTTGCCTAAACCATTTATCATTTTGACTTTTTACAGATTGAAATTTTATAATCACATATTTCAATTGGTACCCCTGTAATACAATCATTTCATTTGTATTTTTAAAAACAATTATTGCAACATCAAACCACAATTCACTAACAATTTAAAAAATCTCTACTAACCCTAGAGGAGGAAAAAATGAAAAGAAAGATTCAGGCTTTGTTGACAGCATTTTTGTTTGTCTTCATCTTAGCGGGTAATTTTGCTAAGGCACAGGTGGATGTCGTCGCAGGCGGCACTACAACTTATGCTAATCTAAAACTGGCATTTGATGCAATAAATGCAGGCACTCATACCGGTGCTATTACAATAAACATTACCGGAGCAGGAACTTACACAGACCCTGCAGCTCCTGCCATTCTCAACAGTACAGGAGTCGGTGCTGCAAACTATACATCAGTCCTTATCAGACCTACAGCTGATGGCGTAACTATAAGCGCTACTACATTAACCGGAAGAGGCGTTATAGAATTGAACGCAGCTGACAATGTCACAATTGACGGTGATAATCCTAACACAGGTGGCACAAACAGAAATCTCACAATTCAAAATTTAGCAGCCTCTACAGTAACATACACTTCTGCAGTAAGGATCATGACTTCCACAACAGCAACTTTCACTTCTGCTGACAACAATACAGTGAAAAACTGTATTATAACAGGAAGTGCTCCCGGAAGAATGATCTCAACAGCTACCAGCACTACAGGAAGTGAAAATACGACGTTCGGCATTTATGCAGGAGGCGGAGCAGGTGCAGTTCCTACTGCTATTACTTCAGTTACATCTAACACAGCTCCTTCAGGAACGACAGTTAATTCATTTTTAGCGGATAATAATTCAGTTAATTCCTGCGCAAGAGGAATAGTGTTCAACGGCGCAGCAGCAACAGTTTCATCAGGCGTTACTGTTACAAATAATGCTGTAGGTGATCAGGTTACAACACCTTCTCCATCTGTACCGCCTTATACTTCACCTACTTCTACCGTATACACAAAAGCTATCTGGATCAACGGTGCAGGTGCAGTAACTGTAACAGGAAATGCTATAAAGAATATAATGTCCTATGTTGCAACCACAACTTCAGGAATTGAACTTGCAGGTGCAATCGGAACATCAGTTACTATCAGCAGCAATACTATTAATAATGTTACAATTAATGCTTCATCAAGTATAGCGAAAGGAATTCTGGTAACCTCTGCTACAGGAACTTATACTTTAAGCAAAAATATAATCAATAATACTCAAAGTATGGGCGGATCCAGCGGAACAGCCGGAATAGATGCTACCGGAACTGTAACTTCCGCTACAATTGAACTTAACAGAATCACAACAGTTTATAACAGAAGTACCGGAACATGGGGTGCAAGCGGTATTATTTTCGGCGGAACAGCAGTTACTGTTAAAAATAATACAGTAAGCGATGTCAGTATGGACATGACAGGAGGTGCTGCTTTCTCAACCACTTTTGGCGTGCATGGAATAAGATGTAATGCAGGTACAAATCATAAAGTATATCATAACTCTGTTAACTTGTACGGAACATTATTCGGAGCACCTGCTGCGAATATTTTAACTTCCGCATTCTGTATAGTGGGTACAGGACAAACTGGTATCACTGTATATAATAATATTTTCATGAACAGATTAAGCGGTGGAAATACCGGTTCGACTGCTCATGTTGGAATATTTCTGCCTTCAGCAGGCACAAGCGCTATGAATCTGACAATTAATAACAATGCTTATTATTGCGGTACAGATGCAAATACACAAGGAATCGGTCAGGGAGGAACAACTGCTTCAGCTCCAACCTATGCTACTCTTGCTGCTTTGAAATTATATACTGCTACATTATCAGGTTCAGGTACCAATGACAATGCTTCATTTGGAAATACAGCTTCGACTTTCGCTCCGTTTACTAGTGATGCTAATCTTCACATCCCTGCCGGTACACCAACATTTCTTGAATCAGGCGGTGTAAGTCAGGTAACTACAGGTGTTACTACCGACTATGATCAACCGACACCTGATGTAAGACCGGGTCCGGCTGGCTCCATTTACGGCGGTGCATCAGCTCCTGATATCGGTGCTGACGAATTTGACGGAATAAATAATCTTCCTCCGGCAATATCATATACAGCATTAGGAAATACATCATCGACAGCCAACAGAAATCTTAACGGTGTTACAATTACTGATGCGGATGGTGTGAATAATACTACATTTAAACCAAGGATTTATTACAAAAAGTCAACTGCTCCAAACACAGTAGCTGGATGGCAATTCCAGCAGTCAACAGGTACTTTTGATTTCCTCATCGATAATTCACTTATGGGTGGTGTTTCAGCCGGAGACGTGATCCAGTATTTTGTAGTAGCACAGGATCTGTCCGGAACTCCTATAGTAGGAATTAACTCCGGTACATTTGCCGCAACTCCTTCAAGCGTTGCTTTAACTGCAGCGGCATTCCCGATTACAGGAGTTATCAGACAATATACTATCGTCGGTGCACCGCTTTCAGGTGATTACACAATCGGTGTATCACCGTTCAACAGAGCTTTAGGCAAAAACATCACAATGGAAAGAGTTGTAAAGAAAGTCATGAAAGAAGTTTTTGTAGCCGATGAAAATACGGACAACGTAAAATCTTCAGATGCTCCTATTTCAACATCATTAAACAGCGCAAAAGGCAAAATGGTAATGAAGGAAGTTGAAGAAGTTACATTTGTTCCTATGGAAAACGGAAAAGAATATACGGGACCACTTTATTCAAAGAGATCAGAAAATCCCGGACTTCCTGTTGATGCAGGCGTAGGGGTTTACGCTACTATAACAGCAGCTGTAAATGATCTTAATTTAAGAGGTATTAGCGGTCCGGTAAGATTCCTTTTGCTTGATAATTCTTATGCGAGTGAAACACTTCCTATTGTTATAAATGATATAACAGGTGCTTCAGCTACCAATACATTTACATTAAAACCCGCTCCAGGCGTTACATCAACAATCAGCGGTGCATCAGCAAGCACGGCAGTAATCAAAGTAATGTCAGGCTATGCTACTATTGACGGTTCCAACTCAGTAAACGGAACTACAAGAGACCTGACTATACAAAATACAAGTGTAACTTCTCCTATTGCAGTATGGTTCGGATCAACAGGAACTACAACAATGAATGCATCGGGAATTAAAAATTGTATCGTAATCAACGGAGTAAATACTTCATCCGCTATAGTCCTTACAGACGGAGCTGTTACAACTTCCGGCGGATATTTCACTAACTTCACCATTCAGAATAACAGTGTTCAGAAAGCATATATCGGAATTTATTCATTCTATGCTCTTGCAACCGGAAACGGAAACGGATGTGTTTACAGAGGAAATAGCATTAACACTTCCGGCGCAAACAGTGTAAGATACATTGGAATTTATGTTCAGGGAGCTGATGGTGCGCTTTTAACAAATAATGACATCGGAAACTTTGACGGAACATCATCTGAAGATGATAAAGGTATCTGGTTTGCATCCGGAACAACAAACAGTTCAGCAATAGGAAATTATATTCATGATCTGAATTATACCGGAACAGGCGGTTACGGCGGACAGGGAATAGCAGTTTCAACAACTGTCACCGGAGCAAATATGACTCTTGCAAATAACATGATCACCAATGTATCAGGTGACGGATGGAATTATACTTCAATTCCGACAGATAACCCGATCGGCATTAACATTTTCGGATCAATCGGTCAAAGCGGAATAAATGTATATCACAATTCAATAAACATGTACGGCAATACATTGAATCAAACCAGCTCAATGTCCATGGGGATTTATTTAGCTTCCTTAAGCAATGCTGATTTAAGAAACAACAGTATTGCAAACAATCAGGGATTATTAGCCGCAACAGGATACGGAACAGTTGGTGTGTATGCTGTAACAAGCAATGCACAATTCACCGTAAGCAATAACAACAATTACTACGTAAATCCTACAGGTTCAGGTGTAAAATATGTCGGTCAGATCGCTGCAGCAGGTTCAACTGATTTAGCTGCATGGAAAATAGCTACAGGTCAGGATGCAAACAGTGTTTCAGGAAATCCTCAATATACAAGCAACGCTGATCTTCACGTAAGTCTTGCTACAAACTCTGTACTTAACAACAACGGCGGTACGGGAACAGGCATCACAACAGACTTTGACGGTCAGTCAAGAAGCGGAACAGTTCCTGATATCGGAGCTGATGAGTTCCAGGGAACCTATGTCGTAAATCTGACAGTTGGTCTTGAAGCATGTCCATCAAGCAACATTACAGTTCAGTTGTATAACAGTTCATGCGGTCTTTTAGATACAAAGATAATTGCTTATACAGGACCGGGAACATACGCTGTTCCGTTTACCAACATCGTAAACGCAACAACTGCCTGGATTAAAGTAAAACACGAAAACTCACTCGCAGTATGGAGCAGTTCTTTATCAACATTCTCCGCATCTGCTTTAAACTATAACTTCACAACCGGATTAAGCCAGGTTTTCGGCGGTCTTAATCTTATCAATGTTGGCGGATCTTGGAGATTACTGTCAGGTGATGTTAATCAGGATGATGCTATAGATGCAACAGATGTATCACATATTGACAATGATGCCATCAACGGTACGCCGGGAAGCGTAAGCGGATATCCGACAGACCTTAACTGTGATGGTTTTGTTGACGGAAACGATCAGGCATACGCAGATAATAATGCTACGATCGGATACTTCGGAAGCGGTCCTTGCACACCGGCAGGATTTCCGCATATCCAAAATACAAACGACAGTAAAGTAAGTAACAGTAAGTAAAATTCAATGACGAATTAATGTTCTTCTGAAAAGGAGTTCATTAAGAGATTAAACCCGGATAATGCAAATTGTCCGGGTTTTTTTTTATTCATTCGCTCCGGTTCAAATGTTCAAATTTTAAACCAAGACAGTATCAATTATATGAATTAAATTTATGAACTGATTTATGTACTTTAAAACAAACATTAATGATCAAAAATAAAATGAATGAAGTAAGTTCGTTTAACATAGCACTGCTGATAGACGGAGATAATGCGCAGCCGGATCTGCTTAAATTTATTCTTGCTGAAGCAGGAAGATACGGTAAGGTGACTATCAGGAGAATTTATGGTGACTGGACTATCAGCAATATGAAAGGATGGAAAGACCAGATAAACAGTCATGCTATAAGACCGATGCAGCAGTTCTCTTACACTAAAGGCAAAAACTCGACAGACAGCGCAATGATAATAGATGCAATGGACATCCTGAATAAAAAGCTTGTTGACGGATTCTGCCTTGTTTCAAGCGACAGCGATTATACCGGTATTGCAAACAGGATCAGGGAAGAAGGAGTTTTCGTGATGGGAATAGGAAGAGCCAATACTCCTGAAGCATTTCAGAAAGCTTGTGAAATATTTATTTTTACTGAAAATCTTAATCCTGATGAATCAGCTAAGGACAATATAAAAGAAAAACCAAAAAGAAAGAGCAGATCCAAAGTAATTAAAAGTAAAACTACTGCAACTGCCGGAAAATCAGAATCAAAGGAAGCAGAGATTGTTGCGGAAGCAAAGCCCGATGAATCAATATCAGTTCCGGTAATAAAAAACAAAATTACAAAAACGCCTCTTGATAAGTCACTGATAAATAAAGCTTTTGAAATGGCTGAACAGGATGATGATCTTGCATATCTCAGCGGAATCGGAATTCAGCTCAGAAGACTGGATCCGAGTTTCGACCCCAGAACATTTGGTTTCTATTCTCTGACCGGATTATTCAAATCCCTGCCTGACGATTATGAATTCGTATTTAAAAGCAGAGGATCTCCTCCGTTTATCAGGAAAAAAATTAAAAAATGATGTTATGAAAAAAGTCTGCATAAATTTTCTGTTTTCTGTCTTCTTAATATTTACTTCAATAAATATTTATGCATCAGACGGTTACAGAAGATTTACAAAACCGCTTGATGAGGAAACAGAAGAGAAAGGTAAAATAAATAATTCATTCTCGGATTTTGTTCCAATTTATTCAAACTCTGTATTTGTCAATTATAATATCTCGAGAGACAGTTTTCCTCAAAATGAAACTTCCGTAAAGATCAGCAGAAAAAATCCGGACAGGGTAGTCGCCGCCTGGAGGGATTTCAGGCAGGGAGTCAATCCTGCGAACAGAAGAGTCGGATACAGTTTTTCCTCAGACGGCGGGATTACATGGTCTGAAGGAAGATTGCTTGATTCCACTTTACTGCCCGGTTTTCCAAAAAACAGTGATCCTGCAGTCGGAACCGATTCAGCAGGAAATTTTTACATCGCCGTAATCTGCATAAACACTTCAGGCGCTCTTGCAGTTTATAAATCTACTGATCAGGGAGTAACATTTCCGGCTGCTTATATGATAGCCAATGACGGATCAGAAGATAAGGAGTATATCACGACTGATTTCACGAACGGCAGTCCGTATAAGAATACTCTTTATGTAAGCTGGACAAGATTCAGCGGGAATACAGGAATAAAGTTAACAAAATCAGTAAACGGAGGAGCTGACTGGACAAATGCAATTCCGGTCAGTGATGAACAATCATCCGGACAAGGTTCGGATGTTGCCGTGGGAATTGACGGAGAAGTTTATATAACCTGGCTAAGCGGTGATTTCAATAATGATTTTGTTATGTTTGACAAATCGACAAACGGGGGAAATACATTCGGAACCGATCAGACACTTTCACAGGGAATTACTCCCGAGATACCGATATCTTCGAGCAACGTCACATTTCCTTCAATATCAGCCGATATAACAAACGGACCTGGAAGGGGAAACATATACATAACGTTCTGCGATGCAAGAAACGGAGATCCGGATATATTTCTTTTAAGGTCTACGAACCGGGGCTTGAACTGGTCTGAACCTCTGAGAGTTAATGATGACGTAACAGGTAACGGCAAGCTTCAATGCTGGCCCTGGATAGAAACTGATGATTCCGGAAATGTGGATATAGTTTATTATGATTCAAGAAACACTAATTCAAATACAATAGTCGAAGCTTATCTTGCTCATTCTTCAGACAGAGGACTGAGTTTTACAAATTATAGGTTAAGCACGGTTCCTACACCGACAAACCAGCCGAACACTGCAATAAGATTCGGTGATTACATCGGAATCGACAGTTACCACAGAAGAATCATACCTGTCTGGACGGATGAAAGATCAGGAGGATTTAACCAGGAATGTTATACAGCTATCGTATCGGTCCCTGTAAGCATTAGTTCTTTTGTTAATGAATTTCCGTCAGTTTACAATCTCAGTCAGAATTATCCGAATCCGTTCAACCCGTCAACTGTGATAAGTTATCAGCTCGGATCATCAAGTAATGTCTCATTAAAAGTTTATAACATCCTCGGCACTGAAGTAACGACCCTTGTAAGCGGCAGACAAAATTCCGGGAAATATGAAATCATTTTTAATTCATCAGCAGGCGGAAAAGATCTTCCGGGCGGTACTTATTTCTGCAGGCTTCAGGCGGTAAGCACAGTTACCGGTGAAGAATATTCAAAAACCGGAATTATGATACTTTTAAAATAAATTTTCTTCATTTAAGAAATTTATTTAAATGATTACATCAGGCGGTAATTTTCTGATCCGCCTTTTTTTGTTAAAAGCAATCTCTTTAGAAAATGCTGAATAATATTTTTACTTTAAAAGAACTTGCCAAATACCTTTCTGTAAATTTATACGGATGTAAAATATCGGATGCATTCTCACAGGAAAAAAATAAACTTATCATTGAATTGAATTTAAATGATTCGGAAAATGACAGGAAAACAGCGCTGGAATATTCGGTTGAAAAAGGATCTAACTATCTGATATTTAAAGAAAATTTTTCAAGAGCAAAAAGAAATTCTGCAGGGCTTTTTGAGGAAATTACCGGTAAAGAGATATCTGAAGTGAAACTGTATAATAATGACAGGGCTGTTTGTATGAAATTGCCGGATGATGCTGAAATCATATTTACATTTTTTTCAAACAAAGCCAACTGCTTCATTATCAGAAAAAATGTTATAGAGAATTCATTTAAAGGCAGTTCGGAATATTCCGGAAAGGATATAGAAGAGATCCTTAAGCCCGGAGGGCAAACTGAGACAGAGGGCTTAGTTAATATTCCCGTAAGCAGGTATTTAAAACTTAATTTCAGAAAATTCGGTGACCTCTACTGCAGAGAGGTTTTATTCAGACAAAAACTCAGCGAAGAAGAAATAATGAATGATGAAGCAATTATAAAACTCAGCAGGGGATTCAGTGAAATTGAAAAAAATCTGGAAAACCCTGAATATATTCTTTACACTTCCTCAGATAACATTACTTTTTCACTGACTGAACTATTTCATCTGAAAGGTCATGTTTCCCGGAAATTCAGCGATATTAATAAACTGATAATTGAATATCTGAAACTCAGATTCAGGGATGATAAAATATCAGAATACAGGTCTTTAAAGGAAAAACAGCTCAGCAGAAAAATCAATGCAGTGAAGAGTAAAATTGACAACCTTAAAAGACAGTTAGAAAACAGTGAATCGTCAGACAGATTAAGGAAGGAAGGAGAAATAATTCTTCAGAATTCATATCGTATAAAAAAAGGTGATAAATTATTTATTCACAGTGATGACAAAGGCGAAGAAATTAAAATCAAGATAAAGGAAAATCTGACTCCTTCAGAAAACGCTCGGCAGTATTTTGAAAGATATAAGAAACAGAAGGCGTCTGTAAATATCCTGAAATTAAAAATTGAAATTTTCGAAAAAGAAAAAACAAATTTAATCAAAGAGCTGGAAGAGAGTACGGAAATGTCTGACATAAAAAAAATAATTAAGGAAGAAAAAAAATCAGGAGCGGAAAAATCAGATGAAACCTCGGCATTCAGAAAGTTTCAGTTAGATGAAAAGCATGAAGTATGGGTCGGAAAAGACAGTGTTTCAAACGACCTTCTCACTACGAAGTATGCAGCTCAGAATGATCTCTGGTTTCATGTCAGGGGAGCGAGCGGATCTCATACAGTGCTGAAAGTTCCCGGAAAAAAAGATGTGATAGAAAAAGAAATTATTCTCAAAGCTGCTTCAATAGCAGCATATTACAGCAAAGTAAGAAATTCAAATTCTGTACCGGTAGCTTACTGTGAAAAAAAATACGTTAAAAAGAAAAAAGGATTTAAGTCAGGAACCGTGGTAATGGAAAGGGAAAAAGTTATATTTGTAAAGCCGTCATTGCCGGAAAATAAATAGATCAGATATTGTCATTGCGCAGCATGCTGCGTTCAAGCTCATAAAGTTTCTCTTCAATTCTGCCTTTGTTTTTTGAACCTGCTCTTATCAGAATTTTGTAAGCTTCAAATGCTTCCTTGTAATTTCCCTGCCCCGCGTAAATATCAGCAAGAGTTTCCGTCACAATCTTAATTTTGCTTAAGAGCTCGCTGCTTTCCGTTTCAGATGCATTCTCCTTTTTCCTCTGTCTCAGATCACTGTTCACACTGACCGTCTTATCAAAATGGAATGTATCGAATCTGTTCCGGAATTCAAAAAATTTTTTTTCGTTTACAATATCCTTCTCGGGTTTTGATTCGAGCAGATCGCTTAAATTGTATGTTAAAAACATATTTTCCTGAAAATGAAAATTTTTCTCAAAGGTCTTATACTCATACCTGCTTTTTACTGACTTAGTGTAGTAAATTTTTTCCTGCCCGGAAATAGCTTTTAAATTGTGTATGTTGCTTTCGAGTTTGGCAATCATTTCTTTTCCAGGGATTTTATTTTTAATCTCATTAAACAAAGCTTCGGCTTCATTAAGATACTCAGCTTTCAGAAATGCCTTGAGAAGAATTAATTTAGCAGTCAGATAATAAGGAAAAATTGCAAGACCTGTTTTACAAACGGAAATGCATTCTTCATATTCCTCTCCCAGATAGAGCATATTTGCATATCTTATGAAAACCGGAGACAGAAAATTCTTATCGAGTTTGGATTTTATTTCCTGAGTATATTTATCTTTACTAATCTGCATTCAGGGCAAATTTTTCGGAATTAATCCTGTTTGAAATTACTACCTGCCTGATTGAAAGCACTGACACCGTAGTGAATCCCCCGCAGAACATCAGCTGGAAAGGAATAGCAGCAACCTGTGCCGTAGCTATGGCGATTACTACTCCTGCAAAACAATACACGGCAAGAAACGCTTCGATATATGTCGTGAATGAGAGTTTCTTGTTTACGTAATTTTTTCCCTTCCATGAATCTTTCTTATCCATAATCTGATATTTGGGTGTCCTTACGAACTCGCTTTTCTTATCAAGCAATCCTTCAAATACGGCTTTTGTATTGTTAACTGAAAATCCCATGCTTCCCGCAAGGAAAACGGGGAAGTAAATTATTCTTTTTTGCCAGTCCGGATAGACGTCTTTCTGTGAATAAAGATAAAATAAAAACGAACTTATAAAAGCAAAAATAAATACGGACATAAATTTAAAAACTCCGTCATATTCTCCGGTAAGCTTGATAAGCATTACAGGCAGATTCAGTATTGCCGCAATGAGTATGAACGGGTAAGCAAGATTGCAATACAGATGAATGAAAGACTGAAACTTAAGTTTGAATGACATATCCGATCTCAGAACCTTCGGATAAATTTTCTTTGCGGTTTCTATTGCTCCTTTTGTCCATCGGAACTGCTGTGATTTCAGCGCTCCGATATCTGACGGAAGTTCCGCCGGTGATGTGAAATTGACAAGATACCTGAACCTCCATCCTTTCATCTGTGCTCTGTATGACAGATCGAGATCTTCCGTCAGAGTATCGGCTTCCCAGTTTCCTGCGTCAAAAATACATTCCTTTCTCCAGACTCCGCCGGTTCCGTTGAAATTAATAAAAAATCCCGCACGGTTTCTCACTGCCTGCTCAATTACAAAATGTCCGTCCAGAGCAATTGCCTGCGTCTTTGTCATAAGCGAATATTCGCGGTTAAGATGTTCCCATCTTGTCTGTACAAGACCCAGTTTTTTATCCTTGCTGAAATAAGGTATTGTCCTTTTTAAGAATTTTTTTCTCGGAATAAAATCAGCGTCAAATACAGCGACAAATTCTCCTTTGGCTGTCTCAAGACCTATCTTCAAAGCTCCTGCCTTGAATCCTTCGCGGTTTGTCCTGTGGATATGGGCTATGTCAAATCCCTGATCCCGGTATTTTTTTATGTGACTGTCTATGATCTGAGTGGTCTCATCTGTAGAGTCATCAAGTATCTGTATTTCAAGCTTATCTTTAGGATAATCCAGTCTGATAACGGAATCTATCAGTCTTGTAATTACATACTGTTCATTGTAAAGGGGAATCTGCACCGTCACAACAGGATATTCCTCCATAAAAAAATCTTTCTCGTCTATATCTTCAGTTCTCTTATTAAATGTTTTGAAATAATAATAGATCATGTTAAATCCGTGCGATCCGAAAAAAAACAATATTGTAAGGGAAATTATATAAGCTGAAAGAATTAAGCTTTCAATAGTCATCAGTCGTATTTTAGTTTCATTTAATAATTATTTTTAATTACCAGTTGGATGTAAGGTCTATGATTATGTCTTCCGAAATTCTTTCTACAGCAACATCGAGTCCGGCAGTCCTGCTTGAAAATGTGTCCCCGGATGAATTGTATTCACCGTAATTTTCAAAAATTTTATTCCAGATCTTCTTTTGTTTTTTCAAATTTTCAAAATCAACTGAAACAGTAACAATGATTTTCCTTTTTGTGACATTTTCACCGGATGAAATTACAAGAGCTTCGTCACGGACATTAGTGACGGTGCAGTTAAGCACTGCATCCGAAATATTCCTGTCAGCTATCCTGAAAGTATTATCAGAAATAATTTTAGATTTTAGTTTCTGAGTAAGTTTTTCCACAAGTGTAGGATCAGAAAACCCGCTGTTATCCTGAAAAGTCGGCACTGCAACGGAGTTTATACCCTCAGGAGGATTATTGCCTCTGAATCCGTAAACGCCGCAGTTCAGATTTATCAGTGCCGCAAATAAGATCAATAGTTTCAAAGTTCTTTCCATCTGTCATCCCTGTTAATGTTATATGTCTTAATCTTTCTGTAAATGTTTCTCGGTGTTTGCTTCAATATATCCGCAACTTTCTCTACATTCCAGTAATTATTATCAAGCAGATAAATCAGAACTTCTTTTTCAATCTCATCCATAGTCATTGTCATGATCAATTTCCTTGGAATAATAAAATCCGTATCACTGAGTCCGCTGATACTTGATTTCAGGTTTCTGATTTCACTTAGGTTTTCTTTTATGTCAATGATATCCGATTTTAATTCGAGCAATGCCCTGAAAATCAGATCCTGCTCCTTATTGTCGGCCGATTTGCTGAAAATTATCGGAAGTGATCTGGAGATTTCAGGTGATATAGTCTGAAGATACTTCTTTATATCATGAATCGTAAGTTTCTTTCCCGGATTAAGAATGATAATGCTCTCGCAGAAATTTTTAAGCTCTCTGGCGTTTCCGGGCCAGTTGTAGTTTAAAATAAAATCAAATGCTTCTTCATCTATTCCGAGATATTCAATATTGTTTGCCTTGCAGTACAGTTCAATAAAATATTCATAAAGTAGTTTAATGTCTGATTTTCTTTCCCGTAAGGGAGGAATAAATATGTTTATCGACCTTAATCTGTAATAAAGATCTTCCCTGAAATTTTTTTCCAGAACTTCTTCCGATAACTCTTTATTGGTTGCCGCAATAATTCTTACATCGACTTTTATCTTCTTAGTCCCGCCGACACGCATAAATTCTCCCGTTTCGAGAACACGAAGAAACTTAACCTGCGTCGCCATTGGCATATCACCGATCTCATCAAGGAATATTGTACCTTCATCAGCGAGTTCAAAATATCCTCTGCGCTCCTCTATAGCTCCCGTAAATGCGCCTTTCTGATGACCGAACAATTCGCTTTCTATGATCCCTTCCGGTATCGCACCGCAGTTTACAACTATCAGCGGCTTTTCACTTCGTTTACTTAATCTGTGAATAGAATTTGCGACAACTTCCTTGCCGACTCCGCTTTCTCCGGTGATAAGAATGCTAATATCTGTCGGAGCTACCTGCTTTATGGTCTCATTGATTTCGATTATCTGTATGGAATCGCCTAAAAGCTTGTCTGACATAGAAAAATTTTTGTAAATATAACATTATGTATGAGTTTATTAAAGTTAAACTTAATTCTGAAACCCTCCTTTCCCTTTATAATAAAATAGTGTTCCTAAGATTTAGATTTTTACCGCAAAGACTCCAAGACACTAAGAAGAAAAGTTTAAAAACAACAATCTTCATTCCTTTGCTCGCCTTCCGCTCCGCAAGGCTGGCGCGAAGCGGGATCCTTTTTTGTGAAAATGTATTTTTCCGTTTTGAGTCAGACTCCAGACGGGTGCCACAGAGAATGTAAATGAACTTTTATTTATTTAATTTATCTCAAACTATACTTTTCGGACAGCCCCAGAATAATTTGAAATAATTAACTGATTTTATTTATAATGTTATAACAGTTGTGATTTCAGATTCATAATATTTAATCGATTTCATTTTCAAATGTATATTAATATATTTGAAACTAATTTATGGCAAAAGTTAAAGACAACAAAACTATAACTGTAAACTCCGGTAAGAGCAGAACTTCAGGCAGATTGATAAAAGGCGCAGCAGGTTTTGACGATCATCCTTTCATTAAAAAATATTTCTGGATCATAATCCCCGTTCTTACGGCTGTTTATTTTATAAGCAGCAGATATTCCGTCGGATTTTATCAGGATGATGAAGTAGGACAGTACATCAATATGATCAAATTCTGGTCTGACCCGTTCGCCATTCTCGGGAATTCACCTAAACCGGGTTATAAAATATTAATGGTAATCCCGTCTCTTTTCGGATATGATACGGTTTTGCTTATTAACGCATTTATTGCATCACTTTCTGTTTATTTCACATTTATACTTCTTAAGACTTACAAATACAATTATGCATACTTCGGCGCGATACTTCTCGCGTTACAGCCGCTTTTCTTTGATCTGTCTTTCAGGTCTTACGCAGAGATATTCACATCTCTGCTGATTCTGATTGTTCTGATATTATACAGGAAAGAGAAGTATTTCTGGTCAGCTCTATTATGCGGATATATTTTTACAGTCCGGCAGGAAATCGTGCTTCTGTTGATCATATTTGCTTTTATATATTTCAGGAAGAAAAATTTTATTTCAATTGCAGCTCTTGCTGTCTTCCCGTTGATCTATAACATTCTCGGATTTCTGAAAACCGGTGATATGTTTTTTGTATTAACTGAGATGCAGTCTATAGGAGATTATTCATACAAGTCACGGGGTCTTTCCCATTACTTTATTGTATATATATTCATTGTCGGACCTGTAACTCTTTTACTTTTTTTAAACGGATTTTTTGGTTTTTTTGCGGACACAAAACGGATTAGGGAATATATTTACGAATACGGAATTTTTTATACAGTATTCATAACTATTTTTGCAGTTCAGCTTATGACAATGTTCAATGACGGAGCTAATCCCGGCAACTGGCGGTACCTTCTGCACATATCACCCATAGCTTCGGTTTTTGCAGTCATAGGTCTTAACAATCTTTCGAAACCGGATTTCAGAAAAACTTCATATATTATTTCCGGGATACTTGCATTTATCACGCTTGCATTTCTTTCAAAAACCACAGACGGTTTTATTCTTCAGGACGTTAGTGATTATACAAAGTTCGTCATAATTCTTGTATCTTTTATACTCATTGCATTAATTAAAAAAGAACCGGTTTCAGATTATCTGAATAAACTCTCTGCTGCACTGCTTATAGTTGCTCTTGTGAATCTCGCATTAAGTTTTAATCCGAAAAAGCTCTCTCCGGAAAATATTGCGGTAAAGGAAACATCGGAATACATAAGTTCAATAGATCTGAAAGACAAGGAATTATATTACAATCATACCTTCATACCTTTTTACAATGACAGATATTACCGTAATTCTCCTGATAATTTTAAAAGACTGATCTCGGAAAATCTAAAGAGTGCTAAGAAAGGATCCATTATAATCTGGGATTCTCATTACAGTTACAGACCAAAGGACATGAAAAACGATGTTCAGCTGGAAGTACTGAAAAATAATTCTGACTATAAATTACTGAAGAATGTAAATTCTTCCGACGGAAGATTTGCTTCTTTTGTATTCGAAAAAATAAACTGAAGATTAATGACCGGGAATAACAAATGTATCGTTTATGGCGGAGGAGGATTCATAGGTTCGCATTTGTGCGAAGCCCTTGTCAATTCCGGATATGAAGTAGTGTTGTTTGACAAACTTAATTTTTCAAGGAAAAACATCATACATTTTGAAGATAAAATTAAAATAACAGAGGGGGATTTTAATAATGAAATTGACATTAAAAACTCTTTGGCGGGAATAAATTATGTATTTCACCTTGTGAGTTCCACTCTTCCTGCTTCTTCAAATGAGAATCCGGTCTATGATGCCGAAACAAATCTGATCTCTTCGTTAAAGCTTTTCAGGGAATGCATTGATGAAAAGATCAGCAAGGTGATATTCCTTTCGTCTGGAGGTACCGTTTACGGAATTCCTGAAAGCGTTCCGGTTAAAGAAGATTATTTCTCTAATCCTTTTTGTTCTTACGGAATCATAAAAAGGACTATTGAGGAATATTTATTTCTGTTTAATAAACTTCACGGTCTTGATTATTACGTTTTCCGGCTTTCAAACCCTTACGGTGAAAGGCAGAATCCGCTGGCTTCACAGGGCGCTGTATCTGTTTTTATAAATAAAGTCATTAATGATGAAACAATTGAAATCTGGGGAGACGGTAAAGTGATCCGTGATTATATTTATATTGAAGATGCAGTGAAAGTGCTTGTAAAATCGCTTGAAGTCAGTTCATCTGATAAAGTATTTAATCTCAGTACCGGAATAGGATATTCACTGAATGAAATTATCGAAGTGATAAGAAAAATTTCAGGTAAGAAAATATTTACCGAATATAAGGATGCAAGGAGCATAGATGTCCCTGTCAGCATTCTTGACAATAAACTTGCAGAGAAAGTTTTCGGCAGTAAACCCCGGACTTCAATTGAGGAAGGAATAAGGAAAACATATGAATACTTAATGAAAGCAAAGCAATGATACACGGTAATTCAGATATTTCCCTTTCTGTTTTTTTCCCGGCTTATTACGATGAAAAAAATATCGGCAAAGTCGTAGACTCAGCAGTTAAAGTCCTGGAAGAGCTTAAACTGAAAGACTATGAAGTAATAATCATAGAAGACGGCAGTCCGGATAAGACAGACGAGGTTGCCGATGCGCTTGCGGAAAAGTATCCTAAGGTAAGAGTCATACATCACGAAAAAAATATGGGTTACGGCGCTACGCTGAAAGACGGTTTTTTAAATGCGAAAATGGATTACGTGTTTTATACGGACGGGGATAATCAGTTCGATCTGAATGAACTTAAAAAATTTACAGCTCTTATCCCGTATTCGGATATTGTAGTCGGTTACCGGAAAACTAAACAGTATTCGCTTTACAGAAAATTCACATCCTTGTGTTATAACTACCTTCTTAAACTAATCTTCGACATACACTACTGGGATATTGACTGCGCTTTTAAACTTTTCAGATCAGATCTCTTTAAGAAAATAGAGATTAATTCAGTTGATGCTTTTATTGATGCTGAAATTATGCTAAAAGCCAAGCTGCTTGACTATACGGTAACTGAGATCGGTGTTATGCATCTGCCCAGAGTTGACGGTATTTCCACAGGCGCCAGACCTTCAGTGATACTCAGGACCATAAAAGAAGTATTTGAATACAGAAAAGAATACCTGCGTGAGATGAACAATAAAACTAAATCTTCCTGACAGCCTTAACATAATACTGACCGCCAAGAGGGACTTTCCCTAGATAATTTTCAAAAAATCTTAAAAATTTCAGTGACGCCGGAAAGAACAGGGAATAATTTTTTTTCGAGATTTCGAGTCCGGCAGTCTGAAGAAGCTTCACGGATTCTTTCATATTAAGCAATATGGCGTCGGTATCCCAGGGACAGGTATTTACAATGTGCCTTGTAACGGGATTATAAGGATTATGCTCAAAAATATAAACAGCACCGTTTTTCTTAAGCATGCTGAAAACTGATCTTACGGAATCTATTCTTTCCGAAGGTTTGATATGATGAAAAACACATGAAATAAAAATCAGATCAAATTTTTCCCCGTACCTGCCGATCTCATTCTTATTAATTAAAAAAATATTTGCGGATGGATTTTCTTTTGCTGCTATGCTTAAGCTTTTTTCCGAAATATCACAGCCGTTTACTTTTGAACCAGGAAAATATTCGGTAAAATACTTAAGATTTCTACCGATACCGCAGCCGAACTCGAGTATATTCTCGGGAACAAAGCCTAATGTTTCCTTTGTAATTTTAATTTTATATTCTGCGAAATAGGAATTTTCTTCTCCGAAGAAATCAAGCTGTTTATCAAGAATGTTTTCATACCTGCCGGCGAAATTATCAAAATCCACTTTTTCCGTATTGCCGGGATCTTTTTCTTTCAATTCAGCTCCGTATATTTTAATCTAAGCGAATTGCCGATAACAGTTACCACATCACTGAAAGCCATAAGCATAGCCGCCATTACAGGGCTTATTATAATTCCGAACGGAGCGAATACACCTGCTGCAAACGGAATTGCAACTGCATTATAAAAAAACGCCCAGAAGAAATTCTGCTTAATGATATTCACGGTCTTGCCGGAGATCTTAATGGATTTCAGAATATTATTCAGATCATCCTTCACAAGTATCACATCGGCAGAGTCTATTGCAATTTCCTGTCCCGTTCCGACGGCTATGCCGACATTTGCTTTTGCCAATGACGGAGCGTCATTTATTCCGTCTCCTATCATTGCTACATTCCATCCTTCTGACTGAAGCTTCGATATGATCTTTTCCTTTTCATCAGGAAGAGTTTTATAGGAATAATTTTCAATGCCTAAACGGTTTGCAGTATTTCTGGCTGCATTTTCACTGTCACCTGAGATCATAAACAGTCTGAATTTGTTTTTGCGGAGTCTGCTTATAACTTCTGCCGCTTCATCTTTTATCTTATCTTCGATCTCAATGACTCCTGAAACAGTGTTATTTATGCTGACAAAGAGATTGCCGCTCTGAGTCTGGAAAATATTGTCAGAGATCTTAATGCCTTTTGAATTCATGAAGTTTTCACTTCCGATCATGATCTCCTTTTCATTTATTTTTGCAGAAACTCCCATCCCGGATTCGTTTTTGAAATCCCTGATGTTCTTTATCGCTGTGATTCCCATGTCAATTCCGTAATTCACGATTGATTTTGCTACAGGGTGACCGGACAATTTTTCAAGTGTATAGGCATATTTCATAAGTTCGTTTTCAGAGATTCCGTTCATCACATAAATATTCTTGACCTTCATTTCACCGGTAGTCAGAGTTCCCGTTTTGTCAAAGCAAATTGTATCCGCTTTCTGCAGATTTTCGATAGCATCCGGATTGCTGAACAATATTCCGTTTTCCGCAGCCCTTCCGACACCTATCACGATCGCTATCGGCGAAGCTAACCCAAGAGCGCAGGGGCAGGCAATTATCAGAACCGACACGGCGAATAAAAGAGATCTGTCAAATTCAGCATTCAATATAAAATACCAGACTAAGAAAGTCGCTATTGAAATCACTATAACGACAGGCACGAAAACCGCGGATATCCTGTCTGCAAGTTTCTGAATTTTCGGTTTGGTATTTGCAGCATCCTTTACAAGGGCTATTATCTTCGAAAGCATCGTATCATTTCCGACTTTCAGCGCATTCATTTTTGCAAAACCGTTTTTTACGAGGGTGCCGCTTATAAGACTGTCTCCGGTTTTTTTCTCAACGGGAAGACTCTCGCCTGTCAGCGCGCTTTCATCAGCTACACAGTATCCTTCCGTAATAATTCCGTCAACCGGAACCTTGTCGCCTGTTTTAATAATAACGGTGTCATTTACTCTTACTTTTTTAAACGGAACAAAAAGTTCGTTTCCGTCTCTGATTATGTTTACAACCTTTGTCTGAAGTTCTTTAAGCTTTTTTACCGAAGTCTGTGTCTTGGATCTCATTACTGACTCGAGATAATTCCCGATAAGAATAAACGTGACAATCATAGCGGCAGTCTCGAAATAAACTTCTGTAGTTCCGTTGAGAGCTTTTATGTTCAGTCCAAGCAGCAGATTAAATGAAATTATGATACTGTAAAGATATGAAGACATGCTTCCCATTGAAATCAGAGTGTTCATATCCGATGTCTTATTCTTCAGGGATTTGTAAGCTCCTTTAAGAAATTTACTTCCGCACCAGAAAATAATGACTGAAGTCAGCACTGACATAATGATCAGAGAAATATTGTCCGGGATCTTCTCAAGTCCCAGGAAGTGAAAATGATGCTTCATGCTTACCGCCATGATAATTACCGATAACAAAGCAGATACGAAAATTTTGTTTCTGTGCTTTTTTAATTGTGCTGTCTTTAACTGTTCAAATTCATACTCTTCGTCTTCGGAGGAAATTTCATAACCCAGATTATTGATCTCTCTTTTGATCTTTTCCTTGCTGATCTTTGAGTGATCAAAGCTGACTTCTCCGAATTCAGATGCGAAATTGATTTCAACATTATTAATGCCTTCCAGATTCTGAAGATATGTTTTAATGCTGTTTGCACAACCGGTGCAGTTCATACCGGTTATCTCAAAACCGTAAACTTCAGATGAATTATCCTTACCCGGATCCTGAAGCGGTTTTGAAATTTTCTGTACGATGTTTTCCGAATTACTCATTGATTATTTGGATTATTTGCGTAAAATTTTATCTGCTACGCTTGCAGCTTTTTTGTTTTGTCTGACATCATGAACTCTTAAAATATTTGCTCCACCGGCGATGCCGATAACATTTGCGGCTATAGTCCCTTCAAGTCTTTCATCAGTATCAGAAGGATATATTTTATTAAGAAAACTCTTTCTTGATACTCCGAGAAGGACCGGGTGATTAAGTTCCTGAAATTTACCGAGATTCCTCAACAGCTCAATATTATGATCCGGTAATTTACCGAATCCGATCCCGACATCTGTAATGATCTGTCTGATCCCAAAACTCCCTGCTATATCAATTGATTCCTTAAGATAATCATAAACTTCTCTTACTACTTCATCATACACAGGATTCTCCTGCATATCTTTCGGCGTGCCTTTGATATGCATCAGAATGCAGCTTGCATCATGCTCGGCAGTTACTTCTGCATTTTCAATGTCAAATCTGAATCCGCTTATATCATTAACTATCACGGCTCCGGCTTTAAGAGCTTCTTCTGCAACTTCATGTTTATAAGTATCTATCGAAACAGGAATGTTCACTTTTTTTGTAAGTAAGGATATTACAGGAATCACTCTTTCCAGTTCTTCGTCAATTGTTATTTTTTCAGAACCGGGTCTTGTAGACTCTCCTCCTACATCAATAAAATCCGCTCCGTCCTTTTCCATCTGCATTCCGTCCTGAATGGCTTTATCGAGTCTGACTTTTCCGTCAAAATACTTTCCGCCGTCTGAAAATGAATCGGGAGTAATATTCAGTATACCCATTATAAATGTTCTGCTTCTCAGATCATATTCCGCTTTTCCGAATTTCCAGTTCAATTTACTTCCGCTCCGTCGCTTATCTCACCTTCAACAGTTATTATCTTAAGTTCGCCGTTGTTCTTCGCCGCAAGAAGCATTCCCTCCGAGTCAATGCCCATAAGCTTAGCAGGTTTGAGATTATCAACTACTACTATAAGTTTACCGATCAGATCTTCGGGTGTGTAATATTCGGCGATCCCGGAAACGATCTGTTTCTCAATACCGCCTACAATGAGTTTTAATTTTAAAAGTTTCTTGCTTTTTGCTACTTTTTCACAATTTATGATCCTGGCTATTTTCAGATTTACCTTCCTGAAATCATCAAGCTCAATTAAATTTCCTGATCCTTTGCCGTTTTTAACAGCATTTGATTCACTTTCATCTGAAATTATTTTTTCAATCTGCGAATCTTCTATCTGAGGAAAAAGTATTTCAGTTTCACCAAGCTCAGTACCTGATTTCAGAACTCTTCTGCCAATGTTACTCCAATTGAAATCCGACTTATCTTTATTGAGAATTTTTAAAATCTTCTCCGCAGTGAACGGAAGCACAGGTGAAATCAAAACAGCAATTGAATGACAGAGTTCAAGACATGTATGAATAACAGCTCCGCATCTTTCCTTGTCATTTTTAAATAATTTCCATGGCTCGCTGTCATTGAAGTACTTGTTAGCCGATCTTACTGCATTCATTGTTTCACTCAGAGCGTCTCTGAACCTGAAATTATCATAAAAAGCTGACACTGAATCAGAGCTTCTTCTGAACTGATCTAAAATTTCCTGATCCAAATTATTTATGGACTCTTCACCGGGAATTACATTATTGAATTTTGATTTTGCAAAAACTACAGTCCTGTTGATAAAATTGCCGAGAATAGCGGCAAGTTCATTGTTGTTCCTTGACAGCAGATCCTTCCAGTTGAATTCTGAATCCTTGTTTTCGGGGAAGCTTGAAGCAATTGAGTATCTTATAACATCAGGTTCAAAATATTTTACAATGTCTTTCACTAAAATTCCGTTACCTCTGCTTTTTGAAAATTTTTCTCCTCCGATGTTAAGAAATTCATTTGCGGGGATGTTATACGGCAGATTAAAATCACCGTGAGCCATCAGCATTGCCGGGAAAACAATTGAATGGAATACAATGTTATCCTTCCCGATAAAATGAATCAGTTTTGAATCCTCACTGCACCAGTATTCTTTCCATTTGTCCGAATCATTTCTTTCTATGAACAATTCTTTTGTCATGGAAATGTATCCGATCGGAGCTTCAAACCATACATAGATCACTTTTCCGTCATTGCCCTCGACAGGTACTTTGACGCCCCAGTCAAGATCCCTTGTAATTGCCCTGTCTCTTAATCCTGCCTTGAACCATCCTTTACAGTAATTGATCACATTCGGCTTCCAGTCAGTTTTGCTGAAAATCCAGTCGCTCAGTTTTTCCTGATACTTCCCGAGAGGAAAATAATAATGCGTCGTTTCCTTTTCGACAGGTATATCTCCCGTAATTTTTGATCTCGGATTGATCAGTTCAAGCGGAGAAAGATTACTTCCGCAGTTCTCGCATTCATCACCTCTTGCCTCTTCATATCCGCAAACCGGACATGTGCCGGTTATAAATCTGTCCGCTAAAAATCTTTTTTCCTTTTCCGAATAAAGCTGTTTATCCGACTTTTTAATTAAAATATCCTTATTAATCAGATTCAGGAAAAATTCCTGTGCAGTTTTATGATGAATCTCTGATGAAGTTCTGGAAAATATATCGAACTGAATTCCAAGATCCTCAAAAGCTTTCTTATTTGAAAAATGATAACGGTCTATTATTTCCTGTGGCGTGACTTTTTCAATGATTGAAGCCATCTCGATCGCCGTTCCGTGTTCATCCGATCCGCTGATGAAGATAACATCATCGTTTTTCAGTCTTCTGTAACGCACATAAATATCCGGAGAGAGATATGCTCCGGCAACGTGACCTATGTGAATATAATTGTTGGCATAAGGAAGCGCAGCTGTAACTAAGTATTTTGTTTTGTTTTTCATTTAACAATATACCAAAACTGCTTTTTTGTATAAATGCATTAAAATAATAAAATTAATGCGGTGTCTAAAAAGGGAAGCATTTGTTTTCAGAAACAATTTTTATTTTATAGAACTATTTCCCAACTGCCACACTGCCTAACTGCCGCACTGTCACACTGCCTAACTGCCACACTGCCTAACTGCCACACTGCCTAACTGCCACACTGTCACACTTCCACACTGCCTAACTTACTTTAATCCGTCAACCTCTCCCCAGAGACCCCGTTTGTTTTCTCTGGCTTCTTTTTCAAGTCTTCTGAATTCTCCGATCTTTGATACAGATGCTGCATTATAAACATTTGCATATCCTTCTTCAATTATCCTGGCGTTTACAAATGTTCCGTCTTCAAGGTAAACATATCTGAGCAGCCTGTTGTATCTGTCTTTATCTTCATAACCTGTCTCCCTGACAAGTGTCACTCTTTTTCCTTCGACAAGTTTTCTTACAAATTCTGAAGCAGCTTCCCCGAGTTTTTTAATTGTTTCCTTGTCTCTTCCCGTGAGATCCGATTGTCTGTCAAGCTTATCTGAATCATATTTCTCGGGTGTGTCAATGCCGATAAGTCTTACCTTGCTTCCGTCTGACATTTTAAAAGTATCACCGTCTATGACTTTGGAAACAACAAAATATTCGTTGGTAACTTCCTTCCTGTCTTTGACTGATGTTTCATTTGTATTTCCGGTTTTACCGCTGAAATCACAGGAAATTCCGGAAAACAGCATTGAAAAAATGAAACAGAAAACTGCATAAGATTTCCGGGAATTGTAATTAATCAAGTATGTCAATTATAAGATTGACTGAATCCTGTTTTTCTTTTGTTATCTTTATCGCGCCTTTTAATCTTCTATCACCCGAAGAAAGCTTCTGTTCATTTTCCGCGTAAAGTTCACATATCAGATCTCCTTTTCTGACCTGATTCCCTTTTTTCTTGTGAAGAATTATTCCGGCTAAGTAATCGATCTTATCATCAACTTTCTTTCTGCCGCATCCGAGTTCAATAGCAGCATAGCCGAAATCCATAGCTGTCATTTCAGAAATAAAACCGTCTTCTTCTGCAATAATTTCTTTTTTAAATTCCGGTCTCTTAAAATCAGCCCAGTCTTTTATGTAATTCTCATCTCCGTTCTGAACCCTGACGATTTCCAGAAATTTTTTGAAAGCGCTCTTATCCATGATCTTCTCGCCTGCGATCTTTTCACCTTCGGAAATACTTCCGGCTTTACCGCCGAGATATATCATTGCTCCTGAAAGCACATTATTGAGCTTGTAAAGATCCGGGATCATCGCACCGTTCATTATTTCAATGCACTCTTCCACTTCAAGCCAGTTGCCGATCTTATTTCCCAGCGGCTGTTCCATGTCGCTGAGTACGGCAATTGCTTTCTTCCCGAATTTTCTGGAAGTTGATATCAGCTTTTTTGCAAGTTCCAACGATTCATTTTTATCCGGCAGGTTCGCTCCGTTTCCAATCTTCACGTCAAATACAAGACCGTCGGCACCTTCGGCGAGTTTTTTGCTCATAATGCTTGAAGTTATCAGAGGAATGCATTCAACCGTAGCAGTCACATCTCTTAAGGCGTAAATTCTTTTGTCAGCCGGAGCGAGTTCGGATGTCTGCCCGATGAGTACAACGCCTGTTTCAGAGATAATCTTTTTGAAATCCTTAATTGAATAATTCACGTTGAATCCGGGAATTGATTCAAGCTTGTCAAGAGTGCCTCCTGTATGTCCGAGACCTCTTCCGGATATCATCGGAACTGCTATTCCGCAGGCAGCAACTAACGGAGCAAGTATGAGAGAAGTCTTATCTCCCACCCCGCCTGTGGAGTGTTTATCAACCTTTGGCATCTCAAGAAAACTGAGATCAATTATCTCTCCGCTGTTCAGCATTATCTCAGTAAGATGAAAAGTTTCCTCTTCATTCATATCATTAAAATAAACCGCCATCAGAAAAGCAGACATCTGATA
>JAFDZQ010000103.1 GCA_018266895.1 Bacteroidota bacterium | reverse complement strand
GGCAGGGTGGGGTTGTTTCAAAAAGTTTGGACAACACTGCAAAAGATTAATATTCCCGCATAAAAAAATTTATAGCTTAAAAAGTATAGTTAATTTATATTGAAGATTATAATTTTTTAAAATCTGTATACAAAATTTTATGCAAAATCTTTTACTTCTTCTGAAGGAAATCTCATTTAATCTGTACTGGTCATGGAATAAAGACGCCATTGAACTTTTTAATGAGATCAATCCGGATTTCTGGAACTGGTCAGGTCATAATCCAGTAAAATTCATGAATGAGATCAATCATAATTATCTTCTTGACGCAATTGACAGAAAAAATCTCGGCGGTAAAATACTAACCATATATAAGGATTTCAAAAAATATCTGGATAAAGATAAATATTTCGGAGAAAAATATTACAAAACGGATGAACCGCAGATAGCTTATTTCTCAGCAGAATACGGTCTTACTGAATGTCTGAAAATATATTCAGGCGGACTCGGGGTTCTGTCAGGCGATCATCTGAAGTCTTCTTCAGACCTCGGGCTTCCTCTTATGGGAGTTGGTCTTGCTTACCATTACGGATTTTTTGTGCAGATGATAAATTCAAACGGCTGGCAGACGGAAAATTACGAGATAAATGAATTTCAGAATCTTCCACTGAATCTCCTAAGAGATGATAATTTCAATCCCGTAAGATTAGAGATAAATTTTCCCGGAAGCACTGTATTTGTACAGGTATGGGTTCTGCTGATAGGGAATATTAAACTGTATCTGCTCGACACTACGCTTCCCGAAAACACAGTCGAAGACAGAAGGATCACGGACATTCTTTACGGAGGGGATACGGAAAAGAGAATTTCGCAGGAGATCATTCTCGGAATCGGCGGCATTAGACTCATTGAAAAACTCGGATTCGACATAAAAGCCTTTCATCTCAATGAAGGTCATTCGGCATTTCTGTGTTTTGAAAGAATAAAGAATTACATGACAAAGAATAAAGTCTCTTATGAAGAAGCTAAAGCAGCGTGCTATAATTCGAATATTTTCACTACACATACTCCGGTTCCTGCAGGGATAGACATATTCACACATGATCTGTTTGTAAAGTATTTCAGGAAATACGCAGAAGAAGAGATCGGTGTCAGCGTTGAACATTTATTCCTGGAAGGTGATCTTACAAAGGATCAGATTGATAATGATAAATTTAACATGGCTTATCTCGCTATAAACAATTCGAATTTTATAAACGGAGTGAGCAAACTTCACGGCGAGGTTTCAAGAAAAATGTGGATGCTTTCAGACAACAAAAGCAGAATTGAATCGATTACAAACGGCGTTCATACGCCGAGTTACCTCTCGGCAAATTCAAATTCGGTTTACTGCAGATATTTCACCAAAGACTGGATATACGATGAAAATATATGGAACAGAATTGATGAGATCGCTGATGAAGACATCTGGGCGATGAGAATCTTCAATAAGCACAGTCTCATAGAATTCTGCCGCGAAAGCATAAAGAGCAAATGGATACTTTCCGGCGCGGATAAGATAAAACTTGCTGAAGTAAAAGGCATTCTCAGCCCGGAAGCCCTGACGATCGGATTTGCAAGAAGATTTGCAACTTACAAAAGAGGAAATCTAATATTCAGGGATCTGGACAGACTGAAGAAAATAATAAAGAATACTTCAATGCCTGTTCAGTTTGTCTTTTCCGGGAAAGCTCATCCTAAAGATGAGGGCGGAAAAACTCTTATAGCCGAAATAATCTCTTATTCACAAGATGAGGATCTGAAGAATAAAATCATATTCCTGGATAATTATGATATAAATGTTGCAAGACACCTTGTTGAGGGCTGTGATCTCTGGCTGAACAATCCGCGAAGACCTCTTGAAGCTTCCGGAACAAGCGGGATGAAAGTGATCGCAAACGGAGGACTGAATTTCTCCATTCTTGACGGCTGGTGGGATGAAGGTTACTCGCCTGAACTTGGATGGAAGATAAACAGCGTTATGGATGAAAATATCTCGCTTGAACAGAGAGATTCGATGGAAGCTGCAAGTCTTTATGACACGCTTGAAAATGAAATTATTCCCATGTTTTATTTAAGAGACAGCAAGGGAATGCCGGTGCAGTGGATCAAAAAGATAAAGGCTTCGATAAAACAACTGGCTCCTTTCTTTAATACGGGAAGAATGGTAAAAGAATACTGCGACAGATTTTATATGAAAGTAAAATAATGTCTCAAAACCAGTCATTCCTTTATGTTTAATTAATCATGGCTTTTAAGACAATTCCGGAACAAAATAAATATTATTAAATCATCTTTAATCAGACGTTTTGGATGGATGTGTCTATTTTATATATACTTGAATCGCAGGGTTATCAGAGTCTGAAAGAATGTTCTGTAAAATAATCCGGATAACAATTTATTTTCAAATCAGTGCATTCGATCAGAGGACGGGAATTTTTTTTTACTAAATTAATTGTTAGATAATTATATTTTAATTAACTTATTCACAATCACATCAAAATTTTAAATAATTTTTCATAAGAAAGGGGAAATAAATGAAGATGAAACTCTTCACATTCTTAAGCGTTTGCATTCTTATTCTAAATGCAAATCTGTTTTACGGGCAGGCGGATAATCCGAATCTCGATCAGATCCCGCAGCAATACTGGGATTATACCATGACTGTTACACCCAGGCCATTTTCAATAGTTACCGATAATTCGGGTTATGATAATTTTGATATAGGAACGGCTTTTGCGGAAGTTCATAATGTGATGAACCCCCTGAATCCGTTACAGACAGTGGCTTCCTGGAATACGACTTCCGGAGCGAATTTTTATTACACAAACAACGGAATTGACTGGTCCCAGGCAGTTCAGCCAGCATGGGGACAGGTAATGAGAGGCGATCCGGTACTCGCATATGACAGTATCGGTAACGCTTATTTTGACAATATGTACGGTTCAAGCATACTCGGTACAAGGACAGCCAGGACTACAAACAACGGCTTGTCCTGGGTTTCTGTTGCAAACGGAAATATTGGAAACGATAAGAACTGGATTGCCTGCGATCAGACCGGCGGTCCTTATGCAAATTACATCTACGGCGTTATGACTCCCGGAAATTTTGTAAGAAGTACAAACAACGGAGCATCTTTTGAAAATACATTCAGTTCTACCAATCAGCTTCCGGGTATGATGGTATGTGTTGGTGCAAATGCGATAAACGGAAATAATGTTTCAGGCGGATGCGTTTATGTTGTTACAAATGTAGGAAGTTCTTTTTCCCCCACCTGGACTTTTTTCAGGTCAACAAACGGAGGCGCTACATTTGATCTGATGTCTCAGCAGGTTTTTGCTAATTATGTAGGAACTAATGTCGGAGGGAGAAATTCTGTTGAGAATATGAGAACCAGACCTTATCCCTTTATAACAGCAGATAACAGTTTCGGTCCATACAGAGGAAGACTTTATCTTATTTATGCTTCCAATTTTCCTGCAGGAGACGGAAATAAACCGGATATTTTCATGAGATATTCGACTGATCAGGGAGTTTCCTGGTCTGCCGAATTAAAAGTTAATGATGATCCCAATACTCAGAATAACAATCAGTGGCATCCTGCAACCTGGTGCGATAAGGAAACAGGAAGACTTTACGTTCAGTGGATGGATACCAGAGACTGTCCGACAAGCGACAGCGCACTGATTTATGCCACATACTCCACAAACGGCGGACAGTCTTTTATACAGAACAGCCAGATCTCAAATAAAAAATTCAGGATAAACTGCACATCATGCGGCGGAGGCGGTGTTCCCGCTTATCTCGGAGATTATAATTCAGTCGCCTCAAATTCCGTCACTTCAGTTATAGCATGGACAGATTTCAGATTCAGCAGTTTTGCAAACTATGTGGCTTATTATCCCGATTATGCAATGAAGACCAGCACACCGAGCATAAGCGTAAGCAACGGAGGTAATTCCACTTTCAGAGTCGTTGTTCCGAGTGTTAAGGGTTATTCCGGAAAAGTAAAATTCACACTTGCAATGGATACATTGCCTTCATCGGGAAATCTGAATTTTTCCTTCGTAGGCAAGGATTCTATTACATCCTTTCCTGATTCAGTAACAGTCAGAGTGGACGCAGTAGGAACCGTAACTTCGGGAAGGTATTATCTCAAGATAACGGGAAGAGGAGCTAACGGAACACCGGCTCACAGAAGGTCTATAGAAGTACTTGTGAATTCAGCGGCTCTTTCAGTAGGAACCAACAGACCGGGAATAGCTGAATTCAAAGTTAACGGCATTACTTATAATCAGCAGCAGTATCTGATATTTCCGGTCGGTACTCCGCTGACGATTCAGGCAGTAAGTCCGAGAGTTGTCGGTGTCAGAAGATATGTTTTTGTCAACTGGTCAAACGGCGGAGATACAACACAAACAATTACACTGAATACAAATACAGATCTGACTGCAAATTATAAACTTCAGTACAGGATTGTCGTTAATTCATCTCAGGGAACGACATTCGGAGGAGATGTATTTTATGATTCCGCTTCTTCGGCAACTTTCGGGGTTACGTCAAGAGTTGTAAACAACGGAGGAACAAATTATTACTTCAGGGGATGGACAGGATCAGGAACAGGCTCTTATACAAGTCCTGACAGTACAGGTATTGATTCTGCAGTAACCATACCGGTTGTAAATGTATTTACTGAAACAGCCAGATGGACAACAACCGTCGGCATTAATCAGATCAGCAGCGAGCTTCCGGGCAAATACAGTCTGTATCAGAATTACCCGAATCCTTTCAATCCCGTTACGAACATTAAATTCGATATTATTAAAAGCGGCAATGTAAAAGTGGTTGTATATAATTCAATTGGAAAAGAAGTAGAGGTGCTTATAAACGAAGCCGTACAGCCCGGAAAATATGAAGTGAATTTCAACGGCAATTCACTATCCAGCGGAATTTACTACTACAGAATTACTACAGAAAACTTTACTGATGTAAAGAAAATGATCCTTATAAAATAATTTTACGTTATACACAAAGGGTTTTGCGGTCAGCAAAACCCTTTGTGTTATAATTCATACTCTTCCATTACAGAATACTCTGCTCCAGAACTCTTAAGTTCGCTTTTCATAAGACAGAAACTATTTACTTTAAAACTAAGGTCAGATGACAATGTATCTCTGATACATGTCAAATTTATTTTGCGGTCACGATTAACAGTTGCCATTTGAGTTTTCCTCTTTCTGCAAAGCAGATTCTCCATTCTGACAAAAGGTACTCCATTTGGTGAGGGAGACAGAATGTTTTCTTCATTTCAAAAGCAAATCATTCTGCTTAGCTTTGGATAGAAATATATTAACCTAAGGTAATCACATCATGAAAAAACTAATCCTCCTCGAACTCGCATTCCTCTTCCTTGCGACTACATTCTCGTCAAATCCGCCGCCGCCCGGTTGGTATCAGCAGACGTTGCCTGTGAATGATTTTGTAAATGATATTTTCTTTCTGGATAGTTTGAATGGTTGGGCTGTGACATTAAATAATGGATACATTTTAAATACAACAAACGGAGGTAATAACTGGGATATCCAAATGGATTCAGCAGGAAGTTTATATACAGTTCAATTTTTAGATATTCAGACCGGATATGTATTAGGAAATAGTCTTCACGGAATAATTTATAAAACCATAAACGGAGGATTGAATTGGAATCTAATTCATGATTTCCATCCTGCAGGAATATTCAGAGATATGAGTTTTGTAAACAAAGATACAGGTTGGGTATGTAGTATAGATGTATTCGATGGCGGCTTATTCAAGACCACAGACGGAGGTATTAGCTGGCAGAGACAATTGGATGCGAGTTATAAACCCGGCGTAGTTTTCTTTTTAAATAAAGATACCGGATGGGTAAGTTCTCAAGTATCAACAGACAAACTGTTGAGAACAACGAACGGAGGTTTAAACTGGAACATGCAATATGATTTTAATAATATAAATGATATTTTTTTTGTGGATAGATTGAATGGATTTATAGGATTTGCTGCAATATATAAAACTACAGATGGAGGATTTACATGGACCCCAGGTAACACGAGTGGAAGAAAACTCTCTTTTATAAATGACAGCATTGGGTGGGCAGGATCAGGATCTATCAGAACCATAAACAAAACAACAAATGGCGGATTATTTTGGTATTCACAGCCCTCACCCCTATTTTCTAATATCTCTGTATTTGCAACAGACAGTCTTAAAGCTTGGGCTGGGGGAACCGGAATAGTTCATACGAACACGGGGGGAGACACTTTAACAGGGATAAATCAAACCGGAATTTCTGATCCTTTAAGTTTTATTTTAAATCAAAATTATCCCAATCCATTTAACCCGAAAACAGTTATCAGTTACGAATTACTAATTAGGGGTTATGTAAAATTGTCAGTTTATGACATTGCCGGCAGGAATATTAAATGGTTAATTGATGAAAAACAAAACGCAGGAGAACATAGAGTTGAGTTTAACTCAGATGGTTTAAGTTCAGGCATATATTTTTACAGAATTGAAATAACTGATTAAAGATCAAATGATGTTTTCAGCGAAACAAAAAAAATGATACTAACAAAATGATTTTACTAAATGTAAAATATAAGGTATAATTTATGAAACAGATCATTTACAAAATTGCATTGGTATTAGTTTTGCCGTTTATGTTTTACGTTATTTCGTCCGGATTCAAAGAAACAGATCAATTTAAACTAAAAGAGAACGGAAATCAGGTCTTCCTGCCGGTTAGTCCTCAAAAAAAATTTATAAATTGTATTTACAATAATGATTACTACGGTTTGAATGACGATGCTAAATACTCAATATATAAAAATATACCAAGATATATTGATTCGCTAAATTTTAATTCTATACAGATATACGGTGGTCCGCAGGGAGGGGCTTTTGATGATGATTTGAGCAGTTATAGTACACAGGTAAGGTGGCTCATGGATAAATTAGACTCGTCCGGTCTGAATGTTTTATACGGGAGAGATAAAATATCTAAGTTATGCTTCGGGCAGCGGCTTGAATACGAAGCCGAAGGAGGCAATAATGGTTTTTCATATTCCAGGCGAAATGCTGACGTTATAACTGACAGCGGAAGGACAGTTTTGCACCCGTGCATATCGGATTGTGACGCTACACCGCGTGTATTATGTGACAGTATTTATGAAAATATTCAGCACAGTAATATTGTCGTCGATTTTTTTTCAGTTGCAGATACCGGAAACTGGTATCTAAAGCCGGTGATGAGAATACGACAATCAGATTTTAGCCCGATAGACAATAGACCTGTAATCGCAATTGTTGCCAGGAATTTTTCAGGGCAAACTTCAAATTCTTATGGAGATAAAGATTCTATAATAATAAGAGTTAAAAATTTCAGAAACTCTGAATCCGATTCCACATACAATGGAAAATATATTTCGGATTATTTATTTGATGTCAGGTGGAAGTGTGGTTTGACAAACTTATTGTAGATGATGAGATGGGGAATAATTTGTTTAATGCTAATCCTGATATTAGAGAAATCTTTGAAACCAAGGTCACCGAAGAAATTGATGCCTTCAGATCATCAAGTCTTCATCCGAGCAATTACGCATACTATGTGGATGAAATGGTTTACTCAAATATTCCGTGTATCAAGAGAGTAAGTGAGCTAATGGACAGCATAGATTCTGATTCGAGATTAACCTGCGCTACCACGAACTATCTCAATACAAGAGGTTTAAGAAACGATACTCTTGGAAACAGAGTGTTTTTGCAGAAGCTGAATCCGGAACTGTTTACCAATGATGCTCATGAGATATATTTCAAGTTTTGAAACGGAGAGATGAATTACATTTCATTATTTGCATTTCAATTTTAACCTCCTCTGCTTAATTTTACAGAACAAATCAACTAAGGAAAACACCTCATGAAAAAACTAATCCTCCTCGAACTCGCATTTCTATTCCTTGCGACTACATTCTCATCAAATCCGCCTCCGCCGGGATGGTATCAGCAGACACTTCCAGTATCGGATAATATAAACGATATTTTCTTTCTGGATTCATTGAATGGGTGGGCTGTGACACAAGGTGGTTCAACTGATACAAGTTTCTTTTTAAATACAATAAATGGTGGAGCGAATTGGACTATTCAGCAGGGTGAATTTTACAATCCTTCTGGTCTTCAATTAATTGATAAGATGATAGGATATTCAGTTGGAACTTCAGGCGGGCATGGTAAAATTTATAAGACTACAAACGGGGGGACAAATTGGATAATACAAAATGTTTTAAGTCAAGTAGGAATATTCAATGATTTAGCATTTGCAAATAAAGATACCGGATGGGTATGCAGCATTGATCCATTCGACGGCGGCTTATTCAAGACCACCAACGGCGGGGTAACCTGGCAGAGACAACTGGATGCGAGCTATAAACCGAATCTAGTGTTTTTTATAAATTCAGATACAGGTTGGGTGAGTTCGACCGTATCAACAGGAAAGCTATATAGAACAACAAATGGCGGGCTGAACTGGAATTTTCAGTTTACTTCTGCTTTTAATATTGAATCGATTTTCTTTTTGAATGGAAAGAAAGGATGGATGCGCGGTGGACCGGATTTACAAGGAAATGGAGTAAGTTATACAATAGATGGGGGATTTACCTGGATTAGTTCAACAGGAAATACTTCGGCAGGTTATGATATTAAATTCATTAATGATTCAATTGGATATACAGGAATGATTAGTAATCGTATCCCTAAGTCCATAGACGGAGGAAAAACATGGGGCTATCAAACAAGTCCAATAGAAGGGAATTTGTCAATTTCATTTTTAAGAAATGATACTTTAATTGGTTGGGCAGGAGGTAGTGGAATGGTACATACAGATGACGGAGGCAGTTTAATCGTTGGCATAGAAGAATCTTCAGCAAATGAATTCCCCGGAAATTTTAATTTAAATCAAAATTATCCAAATCCATTTAATCCGAACACTAAGATCAGTTATGACTTAAGAGTTACAGGTCATGTGACATTAACAGTATTTAATATTACCGGTAAAACAGTAAAACAATTGGTTAATAAAAAACAAAATCCAGGAAATTATAATTTTGAATTCAATGGAGAAGGACTTTCTTCGGGAATTTATTTTTACAGGATATTAATAACAGACGAAAAATCAAAAAATGTTTTCATTGAAACTAAAAAATTGATTTTAACAAAATGATAATTCTAAGCTAAATTTAAGGAGAAATAATTCATGAAACAGAACATTTACAAAATTATTATGATTCTGAGTGTACCAGTATTATTTTATTTGATTATGTCAGGTTTTAAAGAAACTGATCTGTCCAATCGCAATGAAAAAACAGATCAAATGATCTTACCTGTAAATCCGCAAAAGAAGTTCATTAATTGTATTTATAATAATGATTATTATGGTTTGAATGACGCTGCTAAATACTCTATATATGGAAATATTCCAAGATATGTTGATTCTCTGAATTTTAATTCTATACAGATATACGGCGGATTGCAAGGTGGAGCTTTTGACAGTGCTTTGAACAGTTACAGTACTCAGGTAAGCGGGTTAATGGAAAAATTAGATACATCAGGTCTGAAAGTTTTATACGGTAGGGACAAAATATCAAAACTCTGTTACGGACAGCGTCTGGAATATGAAGCCGAAGGAGGTAACGACGGATTTTCCTATAGCCGAAGATATGCTGACGTAATCACAGACAACGGAAGAACTGTATTGCATCCTTGCATAACAGATTGTGATGCTACGCCAAGATTATTGTGTGATAGTATTTATGAAAATCTTCAGCACTGTAACATTGTAGCTGATTTCTTTTCTGTAGCTGATACAGGTGTGTGGTATTTAAAACCTGTAATGAGAATTGATACAAGTGATTTTAGTTCAACTGACTCAACACCAGTTGTACGAATTGATGCTATTAATTTTGAAGGCAATCTTATTAAATCAGCTACAATAAGAGTTAGGAATTTTAAAAATAGTAATTTTGAATACTTAGGAGGTTACATTAGTGAGTTTAATTTTATTGATGAACCACCTTCAACAAACTTAAATGTTTCCGGCAACTTAGTTTCCGGATTAAATGCCGGCAGAGATGATGACCATCTTGATCTCTGCAAAGTAGATTTTAAGATATACTGGTTCGGGCAGGTAGATGTGTGGTTTGATAAACTTATTGTAGATGATGAGATGGGGAATAATTTGTTTAATGCGAATCCTGATATACGTAATATTTTTGAAACTAAAGTCACAGAAGAAATAGATGCATTCAGGTCATCAAATTTACACCCGAGTAATTATGCATATTATGTTGATGAAATGGTTTACTCTAATATTCCCTGCATTAAGAGAGTAACAGAATTGATGGACAGCATTGATGCGGGTTCGAGATTAACTTGCGCCACTACTAACTATCTTAACACAAGAGGTTTAAGAAACGATACGCTTGGAAACAGAGTGTTTTTTCAGAAGCTGAATCCGGAGTTGTTTACAAATGATGCGCATGAGATACCAGGTATGTTTCCAAACAATCTTACATTGCGAGAAGGTCGTTTCAATCAGATTGCAATATCATCCTCAATAAGTTCATATCAGAACGAGTTGCAATTAAGGTTTGGAGACAAAACCAGAGCAGCAAATGAAAATCAGGGGTCATTAGTTCATCAGATAAACTTTGCAAGAGAACAGAGAAATCTCTATGCTCCAAATGCTCAATTCATAATGCAGCCGCAGTTACATTCTTTTTTTATTCAACGTTTCAATTCTTCACCCGAGTGGAGCGGGATCCGGGAGCCTACAAATGAAGAAATACAGGCACAGGCAATGCTTACGATCGCACACGGAGCAGATGGTATTGGATGGGTTACTTATCAGAGTACAGTTGATTCAATACCTGGATCAAGAGTAGTAACTGGACATGGAATGTTATATTATCCTTATTATCCACCTGAAGCAACTCCCAGACTTAAGAACATATTCGGACAGAACAAATGGGCTTATGTCGGAAATATGAATCGAAAAATAAAGAACTGGATACCGACTCTTGATCAGACTAAATGGAAAAGCGGATACAGTATACACAGTGAAACTGCAACTCATGAATTCATTCACGATATAAAGAGCTTAAAGAGAGATCCTTATAATCAATATATAGAAGATTCTCCATGCACATATTGTGACGCTCAGAATCAAAGATACTGGGAAATGGGATTCTTTGATCCAGATTTTAACAATCTGTCTGTAAGTTCAATTGATAAGAGTAAGTATTTTTTGATGGTGAACAGAAGATGTGTACCTGATACGCCAGCTTCCGGTCAGGGAGATTTCAGGGGATTAAGTATAAAATTTGATTCAACTAAACTCGACGGATTTCGAAATTGGAAGATAGTGGACGTTAATACAAACTTGTTAGTGAGAACATTCGACAAAGATTCAAATATTTATGTAAACATGGGAGAATTCAATCCCGGCGAAGGCAAGCTCTACAAACTATCACCTGTGATGCAGGAAGGAGGGACATTAGTCGCAGATGAAGAAGTCAGCAATATTCAGTTTGTCTGCAATGGCACAGTCTTAAATAACGGTAAGAATATTACTATCGGAAGCGGAACAGAAATTTTCTTTAGAGAAGGCGCAGGAATAAATATGACCGGAGGTAATTTTATTTGTGACGGTAGTTCGGGTATTGGCAATATACTTCTTCAGGGAATTTACAGAGAACTCTGGAACGGAATAAATTTGATTAATACAGGAAGTTCTACAAAGATAGAAAAAACGACTTTTGAAAACACTAAATCTCCGGTTGTAATAGATAACTCACAGTTCGGACCCCAGTATGCACAAAAAATAATCAGAAGAAACATTTTCTACATTACGCAGGACAGCGGAATTGCTCTTCGCATCAGGAATCAGTTCGCAATGCTTATTGACAGCAATACGTTTGATGTTTCAAATAACAACAGTACATCAGGCATTTATTTTTCAAATTATTCCGATCCGGGACCGGCAGGAGGTACGACGGACGATAACTGCTTTGTTAACATTACAAACAATACTTTTTAAAGAATTCATTCTTCATTTCAAAAGCAAATCATTCTGCTTAGATTTACTTAAATAAGTATACAACTAAGGAAAACACATCATGAAAAAACTAATCCTCCTCGAACTCACATTTCTCTTCCTTGCGACGACATTCTCATCAAATTCGCCTCCGCCCGGGTGGTATCAGCAGACACTTCCAGTATCGGATAATATAAACGATATTTTCTTTCTGGATTCATTGAATGGATGGTTAGTTACTCCTAACGGACATATTCTTATGACAGCAAACGGAGGAGATAATTGGGACATTCAAAAAGATTCAGCGGGAAATTTATATTCAGTTCAGTTTCTGAATTCTCTGACAGGGTATGTACTTGGAAACGGTTTGCATGGAATAATTTATAAAACGACAACCGCAGGATTGATTTGGAATCTTATTCATGATTTTAGTCCTGCAGGAATATTTACAGATATGAGTTTTATAAACCAAGATACTGGCTGGGTATGCAGTGCAGACCCATTCGACGGCGGAGTATTCAGAACAACGGACGGAGGATTTAATTGGAATCAGCAATTTAACTATGGTACAGAAAATCCTAATAGGATATTTTTTATAAATAAAGATACAGGCTGGACTTCAAATGGAAGCGGAAGAAAATTATATAAGACAATTAATGGAGGTGCGAATTGGAATCATGTTTATACCTCTTCAATACAAATTCAGTCATTATTTTTTTTAAATGGACAAAAAGGATGGATGAGAGGAGGACCTAATACAAATACAAACGGAGCAAGTTATACAACAGACGGAGGTTTTACGTGGATCAGTTCTACAGGGGAAAATACCGGTTTCGATGTAAAGTTTGTCAATGATTCCATTGGATATGCAGGAGGGGGATTTGAGCCGTTCAGAATAACAAAATCAACTGATGGTGGCAAAACATGGGGATATCAAACTGCATTAGTAACTCCTGATATTTCTGTTGCCATTTTAAAAAAAGATACTTTACTTGCGTGGGCTGGTGAGCAAGTTTTAAATCACACAACCGATGGAGGAGGAGTTATTGTGAATGTTAAACAAACATCTTCAGAGCTACCAAGAGACTTTATACTATATCAAAATCACCCGAATCCTTTTAATCCTGTTACAAATCTGGAATTCAGCATTCCCAAATCAGGATTAGTTTCACTAAAGATCTATGATATGCTAGGAAAAGTAGTGGCTGTCATTGTTGAATCTAAGCTAAATTCCGGAACATATAAATATGAGTTCGACGGAGGTAATTTTACAAGCGGAATTTACTTTTACAGGATTGAAACATCTGATATTAAATCTAACATTATTAATTCTGAAACAAAGAAAATGATCTTAACAAAATAGAAGTAAAAATATTATTTTTCATCAACTTTAATTTGTAAAACAATGAAAACAAAATTACATTTTAAAATTCTATTCTTAATATCTGTCCCTATTCTTTATTTTATAATATTTTCCGGATTTAATAAAAAGGAAAACATTTTGAATATTGCAGCTTCAATAAGCCAGGACACTACCGCAAAAAGTTTTACTAATCTGATCTTTACAGATACTTATTTTGGCAGATTTACTCCAAATGATCCGAGAGCAATCGAAAATAATCTACACAATTTCAAAGATTCACTTCACTTTAATTCGGTTCATGTCTATGGTTATGGTAATTTTGGTGGTGGGTTTGATGAACCAATCGGAGATTATTCTTCTTATGTAACCGGGTTAATGAATCAGGTAAATAATTCAGGATTGAAAGGATTTTACGGAAGAAATAAAATAGAAAAATTATGCTGCGGACAAAGATTAATTTACGAGGCAGAAGGCGGCAATAACGGATTTTCTTACAGCAGTAATGCCGGTTATTTAACAATGGACAGCGGAAGGCAGGTTGTGAAAGGTTGCCTGAATACAATGCAATGTCCGGAAACAGATGGTACTCCAAGATATCTCTGTCAGAATATTTATGAGAATCTTCAGCATGGAGACCTGATTGATTTTTCACAGTGGGATCTTTATGACTGGCACATGAAACCGGTAATGAGGATTGATTCAAATGTGGTAGATAATAATCCTAATGCAAAAGTAATAAGAATTGATGTAATAAATTATAAAGGAGTAAAAATTGATTCTATAATTATTAAAGCAAGAAACTTTGCTAAATTTAATGCTCAATCAGGAAGTTACTTATATCCAGGAAATTATTTAAATACTTATAATTTTGATTTAGACCCTGGTGTTAATCTCGAAATCTCAGGAGACACAGCATCAGGATGCTTAAGCTATGGAATGCATCAAGATCCCTGGGAAAATTGGAAAAACAATTGCAAAGTTGATTTTAAAATTTGGTGGTACGGAGAAGTAGATGTGTGGTTTGATAAGATGATTGTAGATGACAAGTGGGCGAATAATCTGTTTCATGCAGATACAATAATTAGTAATTCAATGAACAGAAGAATTACTGAAGAAGTTACTGAGTTCACCGACAATATAGGTGAGGGTTCTTTTTATATTGACGAAGTTACACATTCTCAGATTCCTTGTATAATGAGAGTTTATGAATTGATGAAACAGACAAATCCAAATGCAAAATTAAACTTTGCAACTTCAAATTATCATAATATAAGAAGTTATAAAGATAATACAATCGGGAACATGGAATTATTTAAGCAGATAAATTCAGAAAGTTTTAATGCAGATGCGCATGAGATTCAGGATGTTTTACCAAATTCATTAAATTCTTCATTGATAGACCCTAAAATCGATCCTTTCTGGTTAAGACCAAAAGATGTTTACAATGAGTATCTTCAAAAGAGATTCTTTGGAGATAAGAGTAGGGAAACCGGAATAGATACAATAGAAGGGCATTGGGTAGAATATGCACCGTCAAACTGGGGTTCTTTGGTTTATCAAATCGAACTTGCCCGGAATCAAAGAGATTTATATTCACCGAATAAGAAATTTATTATGCAGCCGCAGATACAAGGAGTTTTGAAAATTGATACTACAGGATATTATAAAGGGGGAGTGAGAGAGCCGTTAAATGAAGAAATCGAAGCGGAAGCTATGCTGTCAATAGCACACGGTGCTGATGGAATATGCTGGTTTACTTATTACGGACAGCCAACGGAATTCAAATCGGGCAATTATTATATATATGGATTACAGAATCATGATTCAATTAATAATTTTCCGCACCGTCATAAAAACATGTATGGTCAGGATAAATGGAAAGCTGTGAGAGATATGAATATAAAAATAGAACACTGGAAGTCGACATTAGATAATATAAACTGGGTAGAAGGATGGAGTGTTCACAAAGACAGCGCCAGTCATTTTTATATTTCGGACATAAAAAGCATAAGAAGAAATCCTTCATTTGGTTATACAGACGATCCACCATACGCATATTGCGATGGAACAAATGAAAGATACTGGGAAATGGGTTTCTTCAATCCGGATGATGCTACAGATAAAGGGAAGTATTTTATAATGGTAAACCGGAGATGCGTTCCGGATTTAAATAATCAGGGAGACTTCAGAGAATTGAAAATAAAATTTGATTCTACAAATTTAGTTGGATTCCGAAATTGGAAAATAATTGAACTTGATTCAAATAAAGTAATCAGAACATTTGATAAAGATTCAAATGTTTATGTTAACATGGGTGAATTTAATCCCGGCGAAGGCAAGCTCTACAAACTCTCACCTGTAATGCAGGAAGGCGGGACGTTGGTTGCAGATGAATCTGTGAATGGAATTCAGTTTGTATGTAAAGATGAAGTCAATAATAACGGTAAGAATATCCGATTGTCGGGAGGTACTTCAATACAGTTTAAAGAAGATGCTGGTATAAATATGACAGGCGGTGATTTTATTTGTTCAAATTCAAATCTTTCAGGAAGTGATTCTTCTCAATGGAATGGTATCTTTTTAAGCAATACAGAAATTGATTCAATTATGAACTCCACTTTCAGTGACGCAAAAACATCAGTTGTGATTTTAAATGATACAGGATATTTTTTTATTAACCGTTTTATTAAAAATAATATTTTTAATGTTCCTGCCGGTTCAGGAAATAATGGAATATACGGTGAAAATAATTTCAGAATTACTATACAGGATAATACTTTTAACATGCCGGACAATCCTGCTGACAGACATATAGGAGTTTATCTGAAGAATAATAATACAACAGGCGTGGAAAATCTTCCCGAAGAAAACGAGCCTGCTCCGAATTTCAGAATGTTTCTTATACACAATACTTTTAATAACGGAACTGTCTCGGCAATGCTTATGAATTACACATCATCTTATTTACCATTTTATGTAAAAAGTAATACTCTTAATTCTTCCTGTGCTTGTGGAATTGTCGGGAGAAATATGACCGGTTCGATCAAAGACAATATTATTTCATATACCGGCGCGCTGATTCCAATGGGTATTCACTTAATTACCAGTTCGCCTGACCTTTATAATAATATAATTAATACTGAAAATGTATCGCTCCATACCGTTTATAGTTCATATCCGAATCTTGCGCCGGCAGTTTCAGGAAGTAGTTTGTCATGGACAGGTGGAAAGAACAGATTAACAAGTCTTAATTCAGATAACATACAAATTGGCGCTGCAGGAAATGCCTATACTGATCTTGGAGAAAACAGATTTACTATCCAGGATACTTCAGAGAACAGGTATCATATTTTCGGATGGGTTGACACATCATTGCATAAATATTTTTCAATGAATAACTGCTGGTATCTGGAAGGCAACGCAAGAATTTATCTGAGAAGAAATAATACTACAAACCCTTTAATGACTGAAACAGGAGTAACAAGCATTGACTGCAGCAGAGAAATAGACCCTAACGGCTGGATAGCAGATTATCTCGGGAATGGAGTTTATGATTCCATAAAGCAAAGTGCTGATACTGCGGGAAGCGATTTAACGGAAGAAGAGCAGCTTTACCTGCAGGGACAGAATTATGTTGAAGCATCATTGTATCAGGAAGGAATTTCTTCATTCAAGGATTTAATAGATACATATGTTTATTTTGAAGATCTGCCTGCATCTGTTTATGATCTTTACAGTTGCTATGAGTATCTAGACACAAATTCTGAACAAAGTTACAGAAATACATTATACGGCAACTTAAAAGAATATCTTGACAACAAGATCAACAGCGAAGAGGGTTACGATGCTGAATTCCTTTCGAATTGTTATAATATCACTTTAATGTGTGAAGCAAATATGCTGGAGTATGACAATGCTGCAAACGGATATGAGTTCATAGCCCTTTTTCATCCCGATCCGGATGTAAGACTGAATGCATCTTGGGATTATGCGGAGATAGAAGCATTGATGGGTGGAGGGTATGGAGGCGGAGAAAAGCAATTAAAAATTACGAATGACAAATTACGAATTGAAAAGTTTAATGAATTGAAAGAGATTAATGAAATGAAGAGAATTAATGAAATTGTCAGCAATGATCCGATAATGAGCAGAATGAAAGTAACTTATGAAACGATCTCAAAGGAAAGAGCGGATAGAATTGAAAAATCAGAGATAAATATAAGTGAAAGTTCTAAAACAAATTTGAGATCAAATGAAAAAGAAAAAGAAAATTTATTAAAATCAGAACAGTATCAAAAACAAATTCAAAAACAAGCAGAGTCAGATAAATCAGATAAATTTAAAAATGAAAAAGCGAGACGAAACATATTTGAATTAAAAAATCTGAGTAAGCCTGAATTAGAAAAAAGAAGAATTGATGACATGTTTCTAAGCGCAAAAGATGAAAGGAACACAAAATCTGAGAAAGATCAAATTAATAGAATTCCGTTAGATTACAAACTAAATCAGAATTATCCAAACCCGTTCAATCCGGTCACGAAAATAAATTTCGAACTTCCTGAAGATGCTATTGTTAATATTACTGTTTATGACCTGCTCGGAAGAGAAGTAGTTAAGTTAATAAACAATGACTTCAGAAAAGCAGGAGTTTACACCGTCGAATTCACTGCAAAGAATTTATCAAGCGGAGTGTACTTTTACAGACTAGATGCCGGAAGTTTTATGCAGACTAAGAGGATGATTTTTTTGAAATAAATTTACGCAACTCAGATATATTCAGCAAAACCCTTTGTGTTATAATTCATACTCTTCCATTACAGAATACTCTGCTCCAGAACTCTTAAGTTCGCTTTTCATAAGACAGAAACTATTTACTTTAAAACTAAGGTCAGATGATAATGTATCTCTGATACATGTCAAATTTATTTTGCGGTCACGCTTAACTCTGCCAAGTGTTATGTGCGGATGAAATTTTTTATCGCTTATGTATCCGTGTTCTTTTAATGCGGAATTAATAGTATCGGATAACTCAAAGACTTTTCCGTCTTTGTTTGTTAGATCAAGTATAAGCACTCGCGGGAATTTAAGTTTGGGAAAAGCGTCTATTCCCTTAAAAGTGAATCCCATCTCTGAAATTTGCAATTCTTTTCCAATAATGTTTAAAACGGATCTGATCTTACTCAGATCATCTTCATTCACTTCCCCGATAAAAAACAAAGTCATGTGAAAATTAATTTCGGATTCCCATTTGACAAGATCCAAAAAAGATTTATTGACAGTTGAAATTTTTTCCTTGAGCCGGATTTGTATTTCAGAGATCTTTCTCTTCGTATCAATGTCTGGGTTAAGTGAAATGAATGTTCTCATAGTAAGATTTAAAACAAATATACATAACTTACTTTAAATAGTCATTTCAGAGTTTTATTTTAAAGAAATTAATGAATCATGAAAAAACCTTATCCTCCGGTTTACTATTCGGAATATCTTCATCTTGAAAAACTACTGACGAGTCAGTCCCCTAAGAGTGATGAATACGGACAGCCCGCTCACGATGAAATGCTTTTCATTATCATTCATCAGGCGTACGAGCTTTGGTTCAAGCTTATTCTTCACGAACTTGATTCAGTTCTTGAAATGTTCCTGGAGGATAATGTTGACGAAAAAAATATCGGAATAGCTGTTTCGCGTTTGAGAAGGATAACTACCGTTCAGAAAGTTCTTATAGATCAGCTTAGCATCATTGAAACAATGACACCGCTTGATTTTCTGGAGTTCAGAGACTTCCTTATTCCTGCATCGGGATTTCAGAGTTATCAGTTCAGACTAATAGAGAATAAGCTCGGTCTGAATCCGGAAAGCCGCGTAAAGCTTGATAATAAAAACTATTACACTCTTGTTTCCGACGAACATCAGAAGATGCTCATTGATTCGCAGAATACTATTTCCATTCTTGAAGGCGTGGACAAGTGGCTGTCAAGAATTCCTTTTTTAAAAACGGAAGGTTTTGACTTCTGGAGTTATTATAAGGATGCCGTCGCTAAACTTATAGAAAACGAAAAAGAGATAATTACAAATAACCCGAGTCTGACTGATGAAAAAAGGGAAAAGCAATTGAAGGAGTTTGAAATAACTAAGGAAAAGTTTGAAGCCCTCCTTGATGAAGAGAAGCATAATGAACTCGTGAAAAAAGGACTGAAAAGATTTTCATACAGATCAACGCTTGCCGCTTTATTCATAAATCTTTACCGTGACGAGCCGATACTTCATCTGCCGTTCAGATTTCTTACTTATCTTGTGGACATAGATGAACTTTTCACAACATGGAGATACAAGCATTCGCTTATGGTTCATCGAATGATCGGCGCAAAGGTCGGAACCGGCGGATCGACGGGACATCATTACCTTATGGAGACTGCGGAGAAGCACAAAGTGTTTAAGGATCTTTTTGATCTGTCAACTTATCTTATTCCGCGTTCAGCGCTTCCGGCGCTTCCGGAGGAATTAAAGTTAAAACTCGGATTCAATTATACGGCAAATATAAATTCTGAAAATAAATCATGAAAATAGATCTTACAGGCAAAAGGGCTGTCGTATGCGGAAGTTCGCAGGGAATCGGCAGGGCAGCGGCAATTCAGCTTGCCTCCTGCGGTGCGGATGTTATTCTCATTGCAAGAAATGAAGAATCACTGAGAAAGGTCTTACGCGAATTACCTGCAACGAAAAAACAGAATCATAATTTTATCGTTGCGGATTTTTCCGAACCGGCAATACTGAAAGTAAAATTATATAACTTCGTTTCGGAAAATCCTCCTGTTCATATTCTTGTGAACAATACAGGCGGACCGAAAGCTGGCGAAGCTATTTCTGCAGGAACTGAAGAATTTGTACAGACTTTTTCGAATCATCTGATCTGTAATCACATTCTTGTTCAGGCATTGGCAGAAGGAATGAAAAAAGAAAAGTATGGAAGAATAATCAACATAATTTCCACTTCGGTCAAGCAGCCGCTGAAAGGACTCGGGGTATCGAATACTATCCGCGGAGCTGTGGCAAGCTGGTCAAAGACACTTGCAGGCGAACTCGGGCAATTCGGAATTACTGTGAATAATGTTTTACCCGGAGCTACAAAAACTGAAAGATTATTTTCATTATTCAAAAACAAGGCGCAGGCGACAGACAAGAGTGAGGAAGAAGTTGAAAAAGAATGGCTTAAGGAAATTCCCGCGGGAAGATTTGCAGAGCCGGAGGAACTGGCTTATGCAGTTGCATTCCTTGCGTCGGAATATGCGGGATACATCAACGGAATAAATCTGCCTGTTGACGGCGGAAGGACTTCGTGTTTGTAAGATGCATACTTTAATCTGAGATGATATTTAATACTAATTACTGATTTAATTCGAATTAAATTATTTAACGGAAATCTTTGTGCAATTTGTGGATAAGATATTTGCCACTAATTTCACTAATTAGCACGAATAATTTATTGAATTTATGAGTGAGTTAATCTTCAAAGATGAGTCATATAGAATTATAGGTTGCTGTATGGAAGTTTATAATAATTTAGGCAAAGGATTTTTAGAAATAGTTTATAAGGATGCAATTGAATATGAATTTCTCAAATCCAATATTTCTTATAAAAGAGAAAAAGAATTTGAAATACTATATAAGAATATTATACTGAAGCATAAATTTTATGCAGATTTTATTATATTTGATAAAATTGTTTTGGAAGTAAAATCTTCAAAAAATATAATTGATGAATATGTTAAACAAACATTGAATTACTTATCTGTCACACAATATAAATTAGGACTGATAGTTAATTTTGGTGAAAACTCCTTTAAAATTAAAAGAATTGTTTTATAAAAATTTGTAAATATTAGTGTAATTCGTGGCAGAGATCTTTGCAACTATTTTAACAAATTGGCACGAATTATAATTTTGTATTTATGAA
>JAFDZQ010000102.1:205-6144 GCA_018266895.1 Bacteroidota bacterium | reverse complement strand
AAATTTGTATCAACTATGATCTTCTTTATCTCACCTGCAAAGGCAAGTTTTATGATTGTCCAGTCGTATCCGGGAATTCTTTTCCGTTTTGTTTCCCAGCCGTCACCCATATTGCTGCTGCGTCCAGGTGAAATTAAATTATCTTTCGAACCGAAGAACATATCATTGCAGACGAGCACTTTTCCTCCGTTCATTAACGCTGCAAGATCTGTCATACCATTCTGAATGTTTTTCCTGTCAGGAATGATTTTTCCGTATACTCTGAATCTTGCAACGCCGCCGTCGGGATATATATTCAGTCTGACGTGAGTATAAATTCCGTTGTCATTAAGAGCAAACAGATTCTGCGAGCCCGGACTGACAGGGGACTTCGGAAGAATTTCCTTCCAGATAATTTTATCTGAATTTATATCTTCTCCGTCATTAAGATTGTATGCTTCAACGGATGCATAAGGCGGATGATTCCCCAGAAAATGGTTTGTATCTATATCCAGACCTTTGATAATTCCATTTGCACCAAGTTTAATTATGCACCAGTCATGACCGGGAACTCTCTTCCGCCTTGACTCCCAGCCGTCCATCCATTTGCCGTTATCAGTAAACTTTTCGGGAATAAAGATACCTCTTCCTTCCTTCAGCAGATTTTCTTTACCTGCAAAAAACTCATCGCTTGCATAAAGCGCTTTTCCTCCGTTCTTTTCAGATGCAAGGTCAGTAAGCCCGGCGAAAACTGAAGCGTTATTGTTTTGTTCCATTAAAACAAATTAAAATAAATTTAATAAAATTTTTTGTTCAGAACTATTTCTCCTGCAGCCGGCGAAATTATTCTTCCCTTGTCAAATACTTTCACACCTCTTACAAATACAGTCTCTGTTACTCCGCATAATTCCCTGCCTGAATACGGAGTGGTTTTATGTTTGTGAAAAATATTTTTCTCTTCAACCTTAAAACTTTTGTCAGGATTAAAGACAACAATGTCTGCATCAAATCCCTTCTCTATCTTACCCTTCTTATTTCCGAGCCCCAGAAATTCCGATGTCCTTTTGCTCATTAATCCGGATAGTTTTTCTATTGAAATGCCTCTTTCTTTTGCTGCTGTCCAGAACACAGGGAGGCTGAACTGCAGACCTGCAATTCCTCCCCAGGCGTTCTCAAAATTTCCTTCATTCAGAAATTTCAGCCCGGGATCACACGGCGAATGATCGCTTACAATAAAATCTATTGTGCCGTCAATGACTGCTTCCCAGAGCTTTTCCCGGTTTTTGCTGTCCCTTATCGGCGGTGTGCATTTGAATCTTGTGTCATTGTCAGGAATTTCTTCTGATGAAAAAAATAAATAATGAGGACAGGTCTCAGTTGTCAAAGGCAATCCTTCGCTTTTTGCTTCTCTTATCAATTCAACTGAACCTGCAGAAGATAAATGAACAATATGAATATGATGTCTGAATTCACGGCAGAGCTTTATGAGAATCTTAACTGCTTCATGTTCCCACTCAGCGGGTCTCGCATCAAGAAATGATCTGAATGAATATCCCGAATAGTTATCCGGTCTGATAAATCCGCAGTCAGTTTCTGCGTGAACAAGCACAGGAAGTTCCGGCACATTTCTTAGCGAAACAGAACTCAAAGCCCTTCGGAGATCGCCTTCATTCACAAACGGAAACTCATCAATCCCCGAATCAATCATAAACGCTTTCAATCCCAAAACACCTTTCTCAATGAGAGGCCCAAGCTGATCTGCATTATCCGGGATCAGGCCACCATAAAATCCGGTATCTGCATATAGTTTATTTTTTGACGAGTGAATTTTCAGATCAAGGGAATCAGAAGTAGTAGTAACCGGAATACTGTTAAGCGGCATATCAGCAAGCATCGTAATACCTCCTGCAAGCGCAGCCTTTGTAGCTGTCTCAAATCCTTCCCATTCGTTTCTTCCCGGTTCATTGATATGAACATGCGTATCAGTCAGTCCGGGCATTAATACAAGTTCGCCAAAATCTTCCGTTACACAATCAGGAATTTTATCATATTCAAATACATCAGCAACTTTACCGTTCTCTATCAGAACAGAAGCTTTCTTTAATACACCGCCCGTCAAAACCTTTTTGCTTTTGACAACAAATTTCATACAGCAAAAATAATTTCTGCGGACTGTAATAACAAACCATTTGAAACAAGATTGATCAGATTAACACATCCGATCAAAACGTTATTAAATATGATTATATAGTTATTTAGTAAAGTTAAATTTTCATTGTAAAACTTATTACATTGCTACAAAACCCCTCCCAAACCGGGGCTGTCCCAAAAGTCATAAATACCTGTATGTCATTCCCGCGAATGCCTGCCTCGCGGCAAGGCGGGCGGGAATCCAGAATGTAAATCGGCTTTTAATATTTACAATTTAACTCTATTCATACTTTTGGGACAGCCCCGGCAGGGTGGGGTTATTTCAAACAGCTTGCATTTTATTTCAATTTTTTAAAAGAAATAAATTTTTTTTACAAAAAATAAATTAATATAGACAACACAGAAATATAACACATCCGGCCAAAACGTTATTGTTAAATTTGCAGAATTATTTTAGACATATTATTTCAGTGAAAATCTATGTGTTTTAATGCAAAACCCCTCCCAACTCTCTTCTTTTTTCCTAGCCGAAGGCACGATGGGGTTAAATTTAGATACTTACATACTATTGAGTTTTGATAAAGATAAAAATTGTTTTTATTTTATTGCAAAAGGTTTTGGACGGCAATGAAAGAGAAAGGAAATATTCAGTCTTTATGAATTAATGAATAAGTTTTATTTATTTATATTTGAAAAATTAATAAATGACGGATGAACAGGATCTTCTTATGACCTCTAAAGAAACTGCATTAAATAATATCTCCCGGCTTGTCGAGCGTTTTGACCGGCAATATGATTCTTATAAACACAGCACTTATAATGAAACTCTGACAAGAAGAGATTTCATAGATCCATTTTTTAAAGCACTCGGCTGGGATATGGATAATGAGAACGGTTATGCCGAAGCATACAGAGAAGTCATTCACGAGGACAGAGTGAAGATAAGCGGATATATGAAAGCTCCTGATTATTCGTTCAGACTTGTCGGCGGCAAGCGGCTGTTTTTTGTGGAAGCTAAGAAGCCGAGTGTGTATGTGAAAGGCGATATACTTCCCGCATATCAGGTCAGGAGATACGGCTGGAGTGCGAAACTCCCAGTAAGTATTATTACGGATTTCGAAGAGTTCTCAATATATGACTGTACAAAGAAACCCGATCCTAAAGATTCCGCTTCCGTAGCGCGAACCAACTATCTTACCTTCAGAGAATATGTAAATGAATTTGATTTTATTTATGATACATTTTCAAAAGAGAATGTACTCAGGGGAAGTTTTGATAAATTCATTCAGGGAAATACTGGCAAGAAAGGAACTGCGACAGTCGATAAGGAATTTCTTCTTTCTTTAGACAAATGGAGAACATATCTCGCCAAAGCGATCAGCAAAGAGAATAAGAATCTCAATGAAGATGAGATCAACTTTGCCGTGCAGCAATTCATTGACAGAATAATATTTTTAAGAATTGCAGAAGACAGGAATGTGGAACCATACGGCAGTCTGAAAGAAACACTTTCCTGCACAGGCAACATTTATAAAAATCTCTTCAGACTTTTTAAAACTGCAGATGAAAAATACAATTCAGGCATCTTTGATTTTAAGAAAGACAGAATATCTGAAGGACTGACTTTAGATAACAAAGTTATTAAAACCATTATTTCGGAATTATATTATCCTGAAAGTCCTTATGAGTTTTCGGTTTTATCTGTGGAAATACTCGGCAGCGCCTATGAGCAGTTCCTCGGCAAACAAATAAGGATAAGCAATGCTCACCGCGTTACCATCGAAGACAAGCCCGAAGTCCGCAAAGCCGGCGGAGTTTATTACACGCCGCAATATATAGTTGACTACATTGTAAAAAATACTGTAGGCAAATTAATTGAGAAACAGCCTGATGGCAAGGCGGGAAAAACTCCAAAGGAAATTTCAAAAATAAAGATAGTTGATCCTGCCTGCGGAAGCGGAAGCTTTCTGCTGGGAGCTTATCAATATTTATTGGATTATCATAAAGATTATTATTCTCAAAACGGCAAGATCAAAAATAATATAAAGAGATCCGGAAAAAATACCAAAGAAGATACTGTCCTCACTCCCGAAGGAAATCTGACCACTGCAGAAAAGAAAAGAATTCTAACCAATAATATATTCGGAGTGGACATAGACACTAATGCGGTGGAAGTAACAAAACTCAGTCTGCTTCTGAAATGCATGGAAGGCGAGACGGATGCCAGCATTGCGACGCAGACAAAGCTGTGGAATGAGAGAGTTCTGCCAAACATAGACAGCAACATCAAAAGCGGCAACAGTCTTATAGACACGGATTTTTATGACGGTGAATTAGACTTCGGAGATGAGAAGAAGATAAAGCCGTTCAACTGGCAGAAGGCGTTCCCTGAAGTTTTTGCGCAGGGAGGGTTTGATGCGGTGATCGGGAATCCGCCGTATCGAATGATGCAACCCAAAGATACTGATGAGGAGATTCTCAAATATTTTAAAAAACATTACATTGTTGCAGAATTTAAAATTGATCTTTTTCATCTATTTATTCGCAAAGGATTACAATTAAATAGAGAGAAAGGATTATTAGGTTTCATAGCACCATCTTCTCTTTTAAATAATGTGTATGCAGAAAATTTAAGAAAATGGATTTTAAATAATACACTTATAAAAATAATTTCATTAACAAAAGAAAAAGTATTTCCAGATGCTGATGTTTATACTGCTGTTTATATATTTGAGAAACATTCAAATAGTAAAAACATCTTATCACATAATGTTCAAACAACAATTGAGCTTGAACTTTTAAAATCCAATTCCGAATTAAAATATAGTATCACGAATCAAAAAAGGTTTTTCTCTTTTGAAGGCACTGTTTGGAATATCCTTTTAAATGAAAATAATGCAAATATAATAGAGAAGATTAAATACAAAACATCAAAATTAAGTTCTATTGCTGAAATCAATAGAGGATTGATAACAGGTGATAGAAATAAATATTTTTCAAAAGTTTGTAAGAATAATAAATATAAATCAATTTTCTCAGGAAGTGACATTCATAGATATAATGTTAATTATGTTTCCGAATATGTGTATTTTGAAAAACCAAAAGGTTCTGGTGGTTGTTGGGATGAAGATGTTCATTTTGCAAAACATAAAATATTAATTAGACAAATAGGATTTACCCCTACAGCAACTATAATTGAAAAACCAATTGCTGTCACTGGAAATATCTTCACAGTCAGAAGTAAAGATTTAGAGTTTGAAAAATACATTCTTGCAATAATAAATTCAAAAATGATTAAGTATTATTGGAAGATCATGTTTGCTGATTTCAAAAATTCATTTCCTCAAGTTTCAATTTTCAGCTTAAATTCAATTCCAATTAAGGAAAATCCTGATATTATTATTTTTCAGGAAATTGTAAAACATGTTGATCAACTCTTAAAACTTAACTCGGAAAAACAAACCGTAAAACTTCAAAGCAAGATCGAACAGATACAGAGCCGGATTGATTATTGTGAAGATAAGATTGACCGGGCGGTGTATGAGTTGTATGGGCTGACGGAGGATGAGATAAAGGTAGTTGAAGGGAAGAGCTAACCCCCCTTGATCCCCCCTTTTGCAAAGGGGGGAAAATGAAGGATCTGTTTATTAGTATAATTGTATTAAATTTTGAATCTCAGAAACAATAAAATGATACTAAAGCGCTTTAATAGAAATGAAGATTAGAAAAAAAGGTGAAGAGAATATTCAACAGACGGGAGCAGAACAACAGGCGGGAGCAGAACAATTCCCCCCTTTGCAAAAGGGGGG
>JAFDZQ010000102.1:0-197 GCA_018266895.1 Bacteroidota bacterium | reverse complement strand
ACAAATAAAGATTAAACCCAAGGAAAAAAGATGAAGATAATATTCAACAGACGGGAGCAGAACAATTCCTTCCTTTGCAAAAGGGGTCTCAGAGAGGTTTTACAAATAATAATGAAACGTGAGGAAAAAGATGAAGAGAATATACAACAGGCGGGAGCAGAACAATTCCCCCATTTGAAAAAGGGGGGACAAAGGGG
>JAFDZQ010000101.1 GCA_018266895.1 Bacteroidota bacterium | reverse complement strand
AACAGCAGCAAGCCAGGCTTTTGGAAGCAATCAGATTTTGAAATCGGGCAAGTACTGCATATACAACGGAGACGTGAATCAGGACGGAATAATTGATGCAGCTGATCTGAGCGATACTGACAATGATATAATAAACTTTGTGACGGGTTATGTTGCGACAGATGTAAACGGAGATGATACCGTGGACGCTTCAGATTTAAGCGCTGTTGATAATAATCTTGGGGCAGGTGTTATAAGTCCGTAAAATTATTATCAGTTTAAAGAATTTTTAAGAATATAACACCGAAAGTAAACAGGGATAAGAATATTGCTTTTGCATAATTGAATTGAATTCGGATGTTAAATTTATAGTTTACCGTATTTTTGATTTTGAAAACTCCGGAGATCCCGTATCTCCCGGCATCAGTCAGTCCCGCCAAAAACAATCTGTTCGCCTTCATCAAGTATTTTAATTTTGTCTTTGTACATAAATTTATCATCAACGGCTGAAACTGAATTATCTTTTTTTATGATCAGTTCTTTTAAAACAGTAAGAGGATAATCAGGATCCCGTCCGTATGTCAGCGCTCCGTAATGCACCGGTATCATGTATTCAGCTTTTAAGTCTTCGAATAATTGCAATGCTCCGAGTGAAGTAACATGACGGAAATTGTCCAGTTCCTCACAATCCCTGCACGGACCTATCGGTATTAATGCAAGATCTATTTTGAATTTTTTTCCGAGAGATTTATAAGCTTTGTCATTATAGGCAGTATCTCCCGCATAAAAAACGGTTATTCCCTTATACTCAATGATGTAACCGGTACAGCCCGGTTCCTGCCAGGTAAAGCTGTCCACCCAGTATCTCCCGCCGTAATGCAAAGTATAAACTGCCGTGATCTTAACACTGTCTATTATTTTTGTTTCGCCTGTGTAATTCATTTTAGAGGAATTGCCGGTGCGCATTCTTACAAATTCAAAATCATAGTCAGGCATATAGTCCTCATCTCCTTTCGGGAAAATAAGTTTTGCATGAGGAAATCTTTTATCCAGATCCGAAAGCGTCGAAATGCTCAGATGATCGGGATGAGAGTGTGAAATTAAAATCATGTCAAGTCGTGACAATGAATTTATGTCAATCGCAGCTTTCTCCTTTCTCAGCATTACACCGCTAATGACATCATTAAAAACCGGGTCGAACATAAAAACTTTATCGTAGATCTGTATAAGTGTCGAGGAATGACCAATACGGTATGCAGAAAGCTTAATGTTTTGTCTGACAGGATCTTTAATAATTATCTTCGCATCATCGGCTTCCGAAAAAACTGTATTGCCCAAGTTTTCCAATCCTATGTAAATTAAGCCGCAGCCGGATGCCGAGAAAATAAATATTGAAACAGTCAGAATTTTAAGTTTATTGATCATTATAATTATTTACTGTCATAAAAATTTTTTTACCAGTATTTAATGTACATTCCGAAATTATATTCAGAGTTTTTGTCAAAATTGTAGTTAAATTGCAGTCCGAGTATACCGAATAATGCATAAACCCCGCCTTCTATTCCGTAATATCCGTTTTTATTTTCCCTGTTATTTTTTCTGAAATTGTATTTTCCTCCGAGCGACACATACAAATGCTCACCGTAATTTTTAACGGGAATATTTATCCTGCTGCCTATCCCGATGCCAGTTTTATTGTAACCGGAATTACTCATGGTTGCAGTCGCCAGTTCGGGCTGAACGAAAAATTCAACTGAACCTGTATATCTTCTCATCGGATTAACAAAAAAGAACTGAACCGGAGACACGTATTTATTAGTGCTGAATGAAATATTAACCGGCGTGATCTGCCACCTCAGCGCAAAGTTAAGTGAAGAAATGCCTGTATGCTGATTCCTGTCTTCAAGCCACGCCGGAGAAGGAATAAGCTGCATCAGTATCCAGGAAATATTCCTTGCGGATTTTCTTTCGACATCCGTTATTCTTTCCTCTCCGTCATCAGTCTGTGAATAAAGCGGTAAGTGCAGAAGAAATACCATTAAAAATAAAATCTTTATGCTGATCGGTCTCAAATAATTATGTTATTAACAAGTCTGAACAAATTTGAGATTAAAAAGTTTTATTTTAAATGCAATAATGATAAACTGAGATAATACAAATATATTTCACATCCGTCCAAAACGACGAATATTTGTTCACTTAATTAAAACTATATGTAAATCAAAAGGCTTGTTTCTCACAGATTACTCAGATTAGACTCTGCATTTTTCTTTCAATTTCTGAACACTCTGGTAAGAGAATAAGTGTGTATCTGTGAAAATCTGTGTCATCTGTGAGAGAAATGCTTCGGTTTAAAATAGTAATCATAATTAACTTTTTATATCTAACCCAAAACGTTTTGGACAACAGTAAATATATTTACTTACAAATCCCGGTGATCATCTGCAGTAAATGATTATTTCCTTGTCCAGGGAGAATTCAGATACTCTTCAGCTGCTTTTAACTGTTCATCATTCCCAAGCAGAAGAAGCTTGTCTCCTTCCGCAAGCTCTTCATCAGCTTCAGGATTTACAATGCTTTTTCCTCTTCTTTCTATTCCGATTATTGTAGCGCCGGTAATAGTTCTGAGCCGGAGTTCCGATATCAGCTTTTTTGTTCCGACTGATTCAGGTTTTATGTTTACCGATTCGAGTCTTATATCCTGCAGCAAAGGATACTGAAGTACAGCATGTTCTGCTATCGGTTCAGGATCAGGCGGCTGAAGAAATGTTTCTTTAAGTGCAGACTGCGCATGTGCATAGATATTCACGGAACCGCGGTAAATGAAGATTCCGGTAACAGCAATCAGGAAGACTGCAAGCAACAGAGCTTTTGCAGAAGGCAGCAGTGTAGAGCTTAATAAAATGATAATTATGATCAGAATGACGGTTCCGACTGCAAAAAAAGTCTTTGAAATAACATTCTTGATCATGCTTTTTCTCGGCTCTGCCGAAGAGGAAGTACTGAGTTCTGCTACAACCATTCCCGCCGCCTGCATTTTTCTCCAGATCGCTATCAGAAACGGAAAGCTCATTATCATTGCGGCGATCCATAACAGAGCTTTTGTCACTTCGATTCCGCCGAGATAGTTCTGCAGAATCGAACTTATATTTTCATGGAGAAAAACGAATGTTATGAAAATACCCGTTACTATAAGAAGATTTATTCCGATCTGTATGGAAATTTTACGGAGTATCTTTCGTCCGATCATATTATGGCTGACTCTTGAGGGTTCGTTAATCCAGGTATTGTAAACTTCCATTGTTCTCCGTAACGGACTCGGAGTGATTTTATCCATCAGGACATAAGCTTTCTCAGAGTTCTTAATCAGGTAAGGAGTTGAAAAAGTTGTAAGCGCTGAAACGGCAACGACAATGGGATATAAAAAATCACTTGTTACGCTCAGGCTTAAGCCGAGTGAGGCAATTATAAAAGAAAATTCACCTATCTGACCAAGACCCATTCCCACTTTCACTGAAGTCCTCATATCCTTTCCCGAAATGAAACATCCGAGCGCGGCGGAAAGTACCTGTCCTGTTATCACGACTGCTGAAATTATGAGAACGGGAAAAATGAATTTCAATATCATTGCCGGACTGATGAGAAGTCCTATTGAGACAAAGAACACCGCGCTGAACAGATCGCGGACGGGAAACATGAGTGTCCCGATCTTTGTTATCTGCCGGGCTTCGGCAACTATAGCTCCGATAAGAAAAGCTCCGAGAGCAACGCTGTAACCGAGCTTGACTGTAATAAGCGACACTCCGAAGCACAGACCAACGACTGTAACAAGAAGCATTTCGTTGCTTTTGAATTTCGCAACAAAGTTCAGAAGCCGGGGGACGGCTATCAGACCCACGATAAGCAGAATGCCCATGAATGCGCTCAGGTTTAATACGATCGATCCGATTTCTTTCACGACTATTTCACCGGTCTTTGCGAATCCCGAAAGCAAAGCAATGATAAGAATAGCAAGTATGTCTTCAATGATGAGAATACCGAAAATGAGCTGAGCGAACTTTTCTTTTTTCTTCCCCTGGCTTTCCAGAGTTTTGACGATAATAGTAGTTGAAGAAATGGAAATGATAGCGCCGAGAAAAACACAGTCCATCTGATTCCAGCCGAAAAGCTGCCCGAGTTCGTATCCCGCCCAGATCATTATAATTATTTCAACCGAAGCAGCGATAAAAGCTGTATTGCCGACTTCTCTCAGTTTTCTCAGACTGAATTCAAGTCCCAGCGAAAACATCAGAAAAATCACGCCGAGTTCGGCAAGAGTATTAATGTTGGATTTATCCGAGATCAGTTCAAACGGAGGAGTAAAAGGACCTATGATCACACCTGCCACGATATATCCCAGCACAACCGGTTGTTTGAACTGCCGGAACAGAATAGTGGCTATCCCCGCAACTATCATTACAATTGCTAAGTCCTGAAGAAAAAGAATTTGATCCATAAATAATTTATGACGCAGTGCGGTTAAAACTGAAAATTATGAGGTATAATAAAACTTCTTATCAAGAGTTGAAAGTAAAATATTTAAACATTTTTTAAATTATTCTTTGCAGAATATTATTAATAGCAAAAATATCAGAAATTTTTTGTCCCGGCAGGCTTCTGAAAAGTAAATTTAAAAACACAACAATATTTTCAGGTGAGTTTGAACATAAAGGAAGATTGCCGGGCTTAAGAACTTATTCCGGATTTATATCAATTTATAAAATTTTGAGTATAAAAGGAATCGTAAGCAAACTGAAATTTTCGTTTAAACTTTCAGTTACAACAGCTCAGGTCTGTATTCAAAGTGCATTGTATCATAATGATACCATTTCCCTCCCCATATAAATCCGTGCTTTTCGAATATGTTTACAATTTCCATCGGAATTCTGTTAACGTATTTTAAATTTTTACTCCACTGCCAGTAGTCAGTAAATTTTGTATTGATGTCAATGGCTGTTCCGAATGAGTGATTGCTAAGCCGGGATGTTTCCGCGATGTTCCTCCAGACAAAAGTTCCTCCCGGATTCACTAAGTATTTATCAAACTCAGGAGGCAGTTTCTTCAGTTCTTCTATTACTTTTTCCAGACTGTCAGATGCACCGTTCACATTGCTGAATTTTACAGATGAGCCGTCTGTCCATTTTACATTAACTAATCTACTCTGAACTTCAGCAGAGTTATTGCCGTACATTTTTAAAAAGAAAGGTTCGTATCTTATTCTTCCCGGCTCGAAATTTTCGGGGGGCGGAATTTCCCATTTTTCGCCTTTCACATAATTCTGGGCAAGCATGTCTTCAATATCAGGATTGTCAAGCTTTTTATCATGCGATTTATTTTTAATCCCGTCATCATAGATCATTACAGTGCCATCCTTCCAGTAAAGATGATTTTCATCCGCTGAATCGAGATGTCCGGGGTAAGAAGCCAAAAGCTTTTGCAATTTATCCGGAATATTCTTCTTAAAAGTATTAAGAGAATCCGTTTTGTTTTTATTTCTTTCCGCATTTTTTGTCCTGGGATTATTTGAGCACGAAAAGAATAAAAACAGGCATAACACTGATATTACAATATTCATCTTTCAAAACTTTTAATTAAAGTAATATTTTCTTTTTCAACTTTTGTCAGCATATCGTTAACATCATAATATCTCGGATTATACCAGCTTTTACCGGAAAAATAATTTCTCATTTCATCAGTTTGAAATATGTATCCGTGTCTTGCAAATATTTCATTTCTCATTATTTTCAAATCCCATTGAGATAATCCGATCAGATCTGAGCTTGTCAGATATCTTTCTGATGCCTGACTGTAAATGCCTGATTTGTTTCCTGATGGAATGCTTTTATTCGTGCTCTGTGTTTTATTTTTTTCATTTAAAAGTTTATCGGATAGTTCCTTTTGCTGTTTCAGTTCCTGCTCTTTCAGCTCAAGCTCTTTTTCTTTTAAATCCAGTTCTCTGTTTTTCAGCAGATCGGCAGAACTGTTGCCGGAAACAGTATCTTTTTTGGATTCAACTGTTGCCGTATCATTTTTTTTGTTAAAAAATAAAAAATATACAAGTACTAATGCAGCTAATAAAAATGCTCCGGCAAACAATAATAGTTTATTATTCCCGACCGGTTCCGGATTGAATTTATTCCGGGATTCAAAATTATTTTCCGGTTCACTTTCCGGACTTAAACTTCCCTTTTCTTTGATTTTCATTTTAAAATATTTGTTTGTTTGGGAAATTAATAAAATGTCATTCATTTTTTTTCAAATTCCACATATATGATCCGCCGTCTGAATACCTGTACCACGAGCCGTTAATTCTGTTTCCGTCCGGTGATACTGTCCCGTTAAATGTTCCGGCTCCTTTTGCATTTCTGTCTTCATAAATTATTACTGAATTATTATCGGAGTTGAACTCTCCGCTGAAATTAGTCTTAAAACCTTCGGGATGATTTTCCCAATATACTATATTATATCCTGTGAAATTCCTGCCGTTAAAATTAAAAAAGTAAGCTGCCCAGTAAGTGCCGTCCTTTATTGAACCTTCATATTTTCCTTCTAATCTGATATCAGTATCTTTTTTGAAACTTTGTTCTTTCTCTTTCTTCTCTATGTTTTCTTCCCTTTTTCTTAAAAGCTCTTCTTCTTTAAGTTTTATGTCTTTTTCTTTCAGTGCAAGTTCTTTTTCTTTTAAGTCCAAATCTTTCCTGCCTGATTCTTCAAGGTTTTTGTTTTCTTTACATGAAGATAAAATCAGGACAAATATAATTAAAATGCAAATTGCGCTGTAAAAACTTTTTGAATTATTCATTATATACTAATGTCTTGTTTATTCCTACTGAATTGATTGATAATTGCTCATTGATAATTGACTCTGTACACTATCACCGAACCCGTACTCTGATTCGTCACCCACAGAAATTTATTGTCCGGTGAAAGAGCTACACCGACTGCTCCTATATCAGCATCATATTCTCCGATGATACTGAAGTCAGTAATATCTACAGCATCAACTGTCCCATTCTGATAATTTACCACAAATAAATATTTATTGTTGTTTGTAATGCAAACGCTTCGGGGCTGAATTCCGATTTTGATTTTATCCACAACCTCATCTGTCTGTAAATCTAATTTCCTTAAATATCCGTCTCCGTAAGCAGAGTAATAAGCGTAATCTCCCTTGCTGCTGATAACCATATCCCTGGGGCTTATCCCGACATTATTAATTGTACTTATTACTTCTAATAATGCAACATCAATTTTAGAAATTGTCGAACCGCCGAAATTACAAACATAAGCAAACTTACCGTCAGGAGTGAACTCCACTCCTCTGGGAATTGCTCCGACTTTTATCGTCTTTATAACCTGATAATTTTCTGTTGATATGACGGAGATATCGTAACTGTTCCAGTTGGCTACAAAAACCAATTTCTCATCCGGACTCACGGCAATTATTTTCGGGATTATCCCTACATCAATTCTTCTCACTAATTCTTTCTTAAGTGTGTCATAAACCACTACAACCGAAGGATACCTGTAAGCACTTTCAACACCTAAGTTTTTCGGAAAACCTTCTTCAAGAAGTCTGAAATAAGTTATCCATATAAATCTTCCACCTGATGTTATCCCGAATTCCACCGGCTTTCCCGTGTGTTCGATAACCGATACAGTCTCAAAATTATCCGTTCTGATGATCATCGTATTCATTCCTTCGAGATTATTTATGTATGCATATCTTCCGTCAGGAGATATCACAACTGATTTCGGATTATTTATACCTTCGGTCAATCTTACAACTTTCTCTAATCCTGCAAACGTTAAAGAATCTACTTCATGAGAAGGGGATAAATTTTTTAAAGAATCTGATCTTCGCAGAGAATCAACTCTTAAAAGTGAATCTCTGTTAAAAGGAATGGTGGCCCTGACATCCAGATCTCTGTCAGTGCAGGAAGCAAAAAGAAAAATCAGAAATATTTTAAGTAAATTAATAATCACGGTTTAATTATATCCGGAAAGTTCTTTATATACTTTCCATCGGTTATTTTCTTTTCTCAGAAAAAGTTTTTTTGTGGTTGTGTCATTCAGGGTTGTCGAGTTATATTTCTGTCTGTATCTTACTTCAGCAAAGTTTCCGTTTACGTCTATGGTCATATCCCAAACGGAAATATTTATGTAATTATTATTAGCAAATATTTCATAAGCTTTATTATACCTTTCGTCATAATTCCTTTTCACTCCTTCAATGCTTTCATATCTGTAATCCTGAGTAAGATTAACAAAGAAACCATTTACATCCTTATTCTGCCAGGCGGTCAGCATATTGTTTACAGTGTTGCGGATATCTGACTTTTCGTTATCATTTTCATAATTCTTATCAGAGCCGGATTGCTGAGACTGATTTAATTTGTTTTCTCTCAGTTTCAGTTCCCGTTCTTTCAGTTCGAGTTCTTTTCTTTTTAAATCTTCATAATCCGGTGAATTACTTTTTACTATCGTGTCTGATTGGTTTGCATTATTAAATACAAAAAAATACAAAGCCAGTAAAACCAGAATCATAAAAACTCCCGCTCCGCCGAATAAAACAGTTTTATTAATATTCAAAGAAGCTTCCGGAACTTCAAATTGAGTATTATCAATTTCAGATCTGATCTCCGGAGGCAGTTCTTCAGGCGGTTTGCCGGCTTTTTTGATTTTCATAGAATAAATTTACTTTATAAATTCCGATTCTTTATATATACTCATAAATTATTTTTAAAAAACCAAATCGCCCATTACGAAAACAAATATACATTTTTTTGATTTGTAAAATAAATATCTTGAATAGCATATATTTTTTAAAATCAGTTTCAGATCATCATAATCAAGGGTATCCTGCAATAAAATATTCTATTTTTTAAAAACATATTCTTTAAACGATGTCGGATGGATTATAACAATATCAAAAATTTCCCAATCCTTAAGATTGTATTTTAATCTTTTCTTTGCCTTAACCGTAACTTCTTTGTATCGTTCTTTAAGTATTTTTGCCTCTTCGGATGAGATATGAATGTTATTTTCTTCGTTATTTATTTTTATCGGCAAAATAAGCTGATCAATATTAAAATATCCGACGGATTGAATACCTATGATTGTATCTCTTACTGAAGAATTTACTTCGGATTGCAGGTTTTGGTATTCGTTATACTGACTTGTGTTTATACTGTCTGCTTCTGAGGATATGATATCAGAATATTTTTTCCTGGTAATAACTAATGACTCAGCACCGCCGTCTATTCTTGTAAAAAATTCCGCCAGTGTTTCAAATTCTTTTCTGGGAGTTAATTTATCATATATATCGTTTCGTTCTTTTAAATAATTGCTGAAATATTTTGAATAAAGTTTGGAATCTTTGGAGTAGGTTGCAAAATTAAACATGTATAAATTATTATTGCTTGAAAACAGGGAATATTTAAAGTCAGGGGAAAACTCAAAATTAAAATTCCAGCCCGGATAATCTATTTTAAACAGCTTTGAAGTATTGTTTGACTGTAAATTCAAAGAGTATAAATCTGATACATTATCATTGGATAATTCAAAAGCTACTACCTTTCCGTCCGGTGATATACTTAATCCGTTTACCGGATAATCATATTTTATTGTTCGAGACAACTTGCAGTTATTCGGGTCAATTAAATACAGACGGTAAAAATTGTAAAAAGACACCACGGATATTATATGATTCAAATTGTCACTGTACTTTAAATACACTCCCTGTCCGCCGTTAATAAAATCAGATTCACAGATAACTCTGCCGTCTTTTGAATCTATCGTATAGATGTAGCCAATGCCCCCGCAAAAAATAAATTTTCCATCGGGTGAATATTCAGCTGAAACAACACCGCCCTGAGGATTAAACGAATAAATCAATTTGTGGGTACTTAACTCCAGCATATCTAATGATCCCGAATACCAGCCTGCATGTATCAATAATATTAAATTTCCGTCAGGAGAAAATCTAATGGATGAAACATCATAGTAATTGTCCGAATTAAATTTACTTATAATTTTTTTTAAATTAATATCATACAAAGTAAATTTATTCTTCTCATATCCAACAAGAATATTTTTGCAATCAGGACTAAATTCAAAACAATTTACCTCTTCATTAACAAAAAAATGACTTTTGTAAGTGATTTCTTCACTGTATTCAGAAATTGAATAAACAACTAAATCCTTTTTTGTCTGAATTCCGCAATACTGACCGTCCGGAGATATTTTAACATCCAGGATATCATTTTTGAGTTTTAACAATAATTCCGGAACGGCTTCTCTGTTTATCTGTGCTGAATTTTTATTTGTCGCTTTACCGGGTTTGCTTTTTTGCGAATGAGAGTCCTTTACATTTATTAAAATTAAACTAAGGGAAACAATAAGAATAAAAACTTTCATAATTAAGAATTTTTTTGATGTTTTAATTAAAACAAATAGTTATTGCATTTTCATTTAACCAGACACACCTTCACCCGAATAACCTTCCTCACCGACTCATAAACCTGCTCCCTGAATTCCGGATACTTCTCCATCTTTTCTTTCACTGAATTTATCAACTTTATTTCATCGCTTGGCATCAGCACCATGTCGCAGCCGGCTTCGATGGCTTTCAGCGAAGGAGACTGAAATTTCGATATTGCATCCATATTCATTGCATCAGTGATTACCAAACCCTTAAATCCCATTTCATTTTTTAAAAGACCGGTTACAATCTTCTTTGACAAAGTTGACGGAAAGCCATCCGTATTATATTTGTCATTGTCAGTGATGGCAATATGACCGACCATTACGGAAATAACACCGGATTCAATCATTTTCTTAAAAACATTCAGCTCTTTCAATTCTCCATTTATATAAACTATTTCTTTATGTGAATCTCCGTTCACATTTCCGTGACCGGGAAAGTGTTTTGCCGTTGCGATGATGTCACTGTTTTGTGTGGCTTTAAAAAAACTTTCTGCAAAGTTTATCAGTTCACTTTCATTTTTCCCGAATGAACGGTCGCCTATTATTTCTTTGTTGTATGAAAAATCGCAAACAGGCGCGTAATTCTGATTGAAACCTATTGATTTTAATATTTCTGAAATTTCATTCGCAACTGATTCACTCTCTTTTTCATTTCTAATAGTATTAGTCGGACTGAATCTTTTCAGACCCGAGATCTTCTTATTTAAAAGGCTCGGCTCTGCATCTGTTGAAAATATTAACGGAAGTGAATTTACACTATCAGCTGTTTCTTTGAACAACTTAATCATTTCTGAAAATCTTTCCCTTGAACCCCCAAGCAGTAAAACTCCTCCGGCTTTTTTTCCTTTAATCAGATTTCTTACATAAGCTTCCGGTTTTCCGAGTGAACCGGATGAAGTTATTATCATCTGAGCTATCCGTTCATCATCTGTAAGATTAATAAAAATCTCGTTAACATTTTTCTCTAAATTTTTATTGTCAGAATAAAAGTCTTTCAGAGAAAACTTATAATCTTTTAACTCAGATGAATCAATTGACTTACTTCCGGCTGTATCTTTTTTCAAAGGATTATCTTCGACTCTTATATCACGTTTTTCTTCACATCCGGTAATTATAAAAGAACATAAAAGTAAGAACCGCAGTAAACTTTTCAACTAATGACTTTTAATAGTTTTCAATGCTGATATTGCTTATTTCAGTTATCTGCCAGTTGCCCGAACAATTATTAATAGAAAATTTCTGTTTATACTTTCCGCTTTTATTATACGGGTCTATAGATTCATAATAAGCTACAACTTCAGCATAACATCCCGAAGACCATTCAGTATTGCAGGAATAAATCGCAGTGCTTGTTATTCCTCCGTATCCTTTAGTAGAATTGAACTTAGAATAGTCACCTCTCCTTTTTGGAGACATCATATTATATGCATTGCTTAATTTACCTGTGCCTAGAGAATTAACCCATTCTCTGATCTTATCCGATGCCTGTACTTCAAAACTGCTTTGTCCGGCCGAAGTTTGTGCGGAATTTGTAACCGGCGGCTGGTTTAATTGCTTCTCTTTTAATTTCAATTCTCTTTCTTTCAGTTCAAGTTCTTTTCGCCTGATTTCATCCAACCCGGTTGTTTTATCCGAAGACAGTGATTCTTCTTTTGTATTATCTTTAATTACAAAAAAATACAAAACAAACGCTGCCAGAATCAGAAATACTGCCGCTCCGGCGATCATATAATTTTTATTTAACGGAATTGCACTTTTCGGAATGTTAAATTTAGTATCGTCAAAACCAGATTTTATTTCAGACGATTCCTTTTTTATTTCTTCTTCAGGTAGTTCACCGATTTTTTTGATTTTCATAAGTGTTACCAGTTTTTATTCTTATAGTAAACTGTTTCATCATCTTCATCAGTTATCAGCCAGTTGTTTTGCAGTCTCTGAAAAATAAGCTTTGACCTGACTTTTGCTTCATAGACTTTTCCATTTTCTTTATTTGAGCTGTTTATTGTCTTATCATATTTACATAAATATTTATCATCGCTGAACTTTTCTGTTTCCGGCTCTGATATTGTGAGATAAAAAGAGTCCCAGTTATTAAAAAAATTTCTTTTATCTCCTGTTACCTTGTCTTTTGAGACTTTCTCCCAGGAGTAATAATTTACAATTGGCGCATAATAATTTATGAAATCATAATTTCTGTTATTTATTGCAGTTATCCAGTTTTTAAGCTGAGCTTTAATTAATGATGACTCTTCTGCAGAGTTCTTCTGATCTATTTCTTTTTCTTTAAGTTTGAGTTCCTTTTCTTTTAGTTCAAGTTCTTTCTGCTTAATACTTAAGTCTGTACTAACGGACTTTTCTGTTGTATTATTTTTATCTGTGAAAAAAATAAAATAAGCAATGATCAAAGACAGAATTACAATAAAGAGTGTAAATAATGTTTTGTAGTTTTTTTTATGAGAAAAATTTATGTCTTCTGTTGTTTTACCTATTTTTTTAATTTTCATGAAGAATCATTTAAACTTACACCTGAACAGGGTTTACATTTCCGCAAACAGGACACTGAAATGAATTTTTTTGCAGGTCATCTCCTTCAAGAGTAATAACACTTTTGCATTTACTGCAAACAATATCTTTAGATTTCGATTCTTCTCTGTTAAGTATCTCATTAGAATAAGATATCTCTTTTGATAATCTAAGTAAATCGAACTTTCGGACAATACTTTCAAGTCCTTCTGAAGATCTGCAAAACAATCCTGTAATTCTGCCATTATCTAAAATCAGATAAAATCCTTTCAGGTAATACCATAGAAGGACAAATAATCCGGTTTGTATAACAGCTGAACTGAATAATAATATAAATTTACCTGTATTAAATCTGCTGTTTGAAAAAGCACTGCCGCTTGATTCAGAAATCGAATAAAAAATACTGACTATTAAATTAATTGCAGCACATACTAACCATCCATAAGGGTTTTTGTATGTTATTTCAGTATTTTTTACACTGCTGATATTAAAATATTTTGTGAAAGCTTTTCCCATAAGTATACTTTGGACATGAAAAACAAATCTTAAATTTGTGAGAAAGAACTGATTTTTATAAGTGAAGTTTCTTGCGTACTGAATAGTATTTTCATTGTCTAATTTTTTCAAAACACTGGGTAATGTTAGATTTCCTGTTTCGAAAATATTGACCGTAAAGAATTTATACCGGTGGTAAATTGTATAAAATAAATACGGGAAAAAGGATAATATAAAAAACATCATCAGTATTCCCAAGATCAGAGATGCACCTAAGTCAAACATTTTTACCTCCTTTTATAAATGTGCAGAACCAGTTTTTGTTTATGAAGAATAAAATCAGATATTTAAATGAAAAATTTTTTAAAACTATAAATTCATTTAGAATTAAATTTTATTCGTATTACTGCAAACGGGACAGATATATGTATCTTTCAATAGTTCATCACCTTCCAGAGTAACTATACTGCTGCAACTGATGCATGTATAATCCTTTTCCGGTATATCAGCTGAAGACATCAAATCATCTTTAACTAATTCAACAGGCTGTTCAGCGTAAATTTTATTTTCAGTTTTGCAAACGGGACAGATAAAAATACCTTCTTTTGTTTCTTCTTTGTTTAATTCTAACTGTGTATGGCATTTAAAACATGTAAACTCAAGTCCATCTTCATTTGTCGGTTCTTCAAGAAGTAAATTACCATTCTCCTTATCAATAACAGGATAAATTTTATTGGCGTCATTATTGTAATGCTGTGCAGTTCTTGCAGGATAAATTTCATCTTCAAAAAAAGTATTTCTCAGTTCCCATTTCTTAATGCTTATTATACCGAACGGGATATAGATACCAAGAGTAAAGATTGCTCCGAAAAAGATCTTCATGAATAGTCCCAATGCCTGAGCTCCGTTTCCTGTAAAGATCAATTTTCTGTTATTCACATAGCAATTTCCAATAACCCATCTTTTTTTCCAGCAGTAAATCCATGGCATTCCGAAGTATAATGTAAAAACAATAAGGAAAGGTGTTGCAAAAGAATAAAGCAGGTAAGTCATCCCATCACCCTTAAACTCAAATTGTGTTTTATTCATATCTATAGTTAAAATTAATTTTTGAATTTATTAAAACCACCTCCTCACCACAAATACCTTACCCTTATCATCACTCCACACATTAGCAGGTCTTCTTGTCTGCATAATTTTATTGAGAGTCGAATTCAAATCTTTCTTTACAACTCCTCCCTCTGACTGCGCACTCTGTATGGTTGTATTTTTATCGTAAACATATATCACATGTCCTTTCCATACTATCATATCAAGCGGTTCAAGTAATTCAGCAATTTCTGAAACTGACTTTCCCTCTATTTTTATTCCATTGCCGTAAGTTACCATCTGATGCGTGTTTCTGGGAGTGTAACCGTTTGTCGCTTCATATATTAATCCTGAACAATCAAGTCCCTTCATGCACCAGTGATTATAAATATCAGAATTTATGTTTCCTTTTGGTCTATAAAATTCAAACATCTTATCAACACCGTTAATATTATTAGCTCCCCATACATAATCCGCATCTTTACATTTATCAAAAAAATTATAAATCTGCTCTTTCGATGGTTTAGGAATTTTCTTCCGTTCAGGTTTTGTGTCTTTTAATTCCACAAATCTTGAATCTATGAACAACTCCGTTCCGTTCAGAACAATATCATATTCCTCAGAGATTACCTTATATATAGAATGATCTCCTTTTCTGAATTCATCTTTAATTTCAAAAACAGATCGCGGAAATGCAACATATTCAAGTTCTTTTACAAGACCGCTTTTATTAAACGCTAACGTACTTCCGTCCTTTCCCCCGTATATTCTGTCAAAATCAGGAGTGTTTAAAACAGGCGTATCGTAAACTGAAACCGCATACAGTTCTTTATTTATTGAACTGTCTTTTGACAAAGAACGGATCGTATCTAATGCAGCAAGTGAATCGGTAATTTGTTTTCCCTGAGTTTTTTTATTTTCCTCTGATCTTTCATCTTTCATTTCTGAATGTCTGTCCGTACAGGAAATAAAAATTAATGTTAACAAAATGAAAAATATTCCGGACTTATTATTCAGCATCCGTCCGTTACTTCTCCGGAATAAACCATTTCTTCTTTCAGAATTCTGATATTCCCCGAATCATCTCTGCTTAACTCCATTACTTTCATTCCCTCATCCTGGTAATTTTCACTCGAATAAAACTGAGTGAACTGAACTCTTGTATTTCCCGTTGCTTCATTAAATGACACAACTTTTATGTCATAAGCAGATAATAGAAGATTCTTCGCGGAAGAATACATCTTAGTTCTGTCATTGATCCATTCAACGTAATTATAATATGTTGTTTTGCCTGTCTTGGTTTTCTTAATTCCCTGAAAATCAGGTGAATACAATTTTATGTAAGAGTCTATGGCTTTGTTGGTTTGAATGGTTGCCCAGTTTTCTATGAATATTTTTACTTCTTCAGCAGGAATCTTTTTCTGTTTGGCATTAAATTTCATTTCCTTTTCCCTGAGATCAAGTTCTTTTTCTTTTAGTTCAAGTTCTTTTTTCCTGAGTTCATAATCACCGGTATTATCTTTTGCTTCAGACTGGCTGCTTGAGCTGTTTTTGCAGGATTGGAATATTAAAAGAGATGCAATTATAATTATAAAAAATTTCATACTTTAAATTATCAGACTTGTCAAATGAAATTTCAAAAGAGAATTTTTTATTTCTGAAAAATATGTTCTGAAGTAACCGGATAAACTCCGGATAGATCTATATGGAAGAAAAAATTTCGGATTGGATATAGATTGTCTTGAATGAATCAGTACACGGAAAGATAAGGTATAAATTGCCCTCATATATTGAGTGTCCTTTAATTAATTTTTTACAAACAGAATCTGAAAAAATAATTAGTATTAATTACCGTTATTTTCCGAAAATTACAATTCAAAATATTTAACCTTAACGTCTCACTTCGGTCGCGGCAAAAAATATTGGAATTACATTGTCAGTAAAATTTTTAAAACGAATCCAGAGTCAGATTAAGATAAACTTTGTTGCCGTCGATGCCTTTGTTGTTAAGTCTCCAGGCAAAATCAACTCTGAATATATCAAGTATCCTGCTGATGCTGAATCCTGTTTCCATATAAATGCCGTCTGATATTCTGAATCCTTTGTATGAAGCGAGATCGAAATTAGTCTGAGTAATCTCATTTCTTCCCGCATTGAAGAATCCGATGAGATTCCACCTGTTAATATAAGGAATGCCGCCCCATAATATTTTACCAAAATTGTTTTCAATATTAAGATAATAAATTCTGTCGCCGAGGAATTCCTGATAATTCAGTGCCTTGAATCCTCCCGCTGCATCTAATGTTCCGGAATTTGAATTAAAAAAACCAAGCGACTGAAACGGAACCTGCCCCGTTGAAAGTTCGCCTCCGAACTTATATCTTAAATTAAGAAAGCTGTTTATGTAATTCCTGCCTTCGAGCTCTGCCGAAAATTTTCTGTACTCATAAGTGCTGTTAAGATCCTTTCCCGAATATCTGAATCCGAGATCGAGAACTGGAAGTGAAGTGTTTCTGAATCTTGAAACATCTCCGTCGCCCCAGTCAATGGCGCTGTATTTATTCGGATCTAATCTGAGATTAAATCCTATCACTCTCTGAAATGCATCGTTAACGGCAGGATTAGCATTGAATTGCACATCTTTTTTCCTGAAACTGAAATCAGTATTTTTGTTTGCAGTAGTCTGCTTCTCCTGAATAAAGTCTGCGCCAATCCGTACCTGCGGAAGCAGCCTGTATCTGATGCCGAGGTTATATCCGGAAGCATAGTAATAATCAAGATTATCCTGTTTATCAAACAAAGCTTTCATTGTATTGTAAAATTCTGATATTCCCATGAGATCCGGATAGGAAAGCGGCTGAAGTTTTCTGAAAACTCCGGCACTGATGACAAGTCTGCCGTCATTTAGAAATCTCTGTCTGTAACTTAATTCATACTTCATTTTCTTATCGGAAAATCCGTAACCGATCATTGAACCGGCGATTATTTTGCCGAGTCTGCCTCTGTAATTTATGTCAAAGTTCAAAGCGCTGCCTTCGACTCTGTTGAATCTGTAATAATTGAGCGGATTTGAGGTGAATTTTTTCCCGTAATTAACGGAAGTCAGTCCGATGTTAAAACTTTTTTCATTCTTGCGTGTTTCGGATTCGATTATTCTGTATGCGTTTTTTTCTTCGGAAGAGTTTTTCACAAGCTGCTTATCTTTCCAGTAAGCGGAATCTTTCTTCGCATCAGGCATCACTTTCACAATATAATCGTCGAAAATTCCCGCAGGAGCTTTTTTGTTTAATCTGTAATCGGAGACAATTGTAAAGACGTCGGCTTCGAATTTCACAATGCCTGCAAATGATCCGTCAGCCGTTATCTCTACGTCAGTCGGCATCCAGTATGAATTTTTAGTATCTGAATAAGGAGAAAATTTTTGTCTGAAGTTAATCTTATTGACTCCAAGCGGTTTTGCTGCGTCATTTGTGATCAGGTCAACTCTCATCAGCGAAAATATGCTGTCAGCTATATAGATCGTTCCCGCAAGCAGAGGTTTATTCCCGGAAGAGTTAATTACATCTATGATGAATATCCTCGTTGAATCCATTGAAGTAGTGCCTTTTAATTTATACTCATAATTGTCAAAAGCATCGTCGGCAAGCGGGGTGGGAATTTTGAATTCGTTAAAGTCTAAATCCTCATCATAAAAATTCACAATAAGCGGCAATGCAAAACCTCTTATGATGTTCGCAGTTTCACGCTTGGCAGTCACTATCTGTTTTTCAAGATCGGGTTTCCTGAAATAACCTTTTGTTTCGGATTCAAGAATTCCGAATATGGGAAGTTTGTTTTTCCCGGTTGAATCTTTTTCTATGTCTTTTTTTGGAATGTCGCTCTGATTGGATCTTATGACGAATTTAGAATAAGCGTTATAGTCGTATTCATTCAGAGTCTGCTTGAACTTCTTTTTGTACTGAATGGCTTTTCTTATGATATCGTATGCAGGATCTTCTCCGTAAACATCTATCTGCTCGGTGAGAAGTTCGGACGGCTGAAGAAAAATATTTCTTTCGATCTTTTCATTTTCCACATAAACACTGGAGGTATCGGTAAAATATCCTATGTATGAAAATATCAGCTTATGACCTCCCGGATTCAGCCGGATCAGATATTTGCCGCTCTTGTCAGCAGTGGTCCCGTAAGAAGTGTCAGCGACTTTTACGGTCACATATTCAAGCGGCTTATTTGTTTTTGCATCTGCGATGGTTCCGCTGACCTCTATGGACTGTGAAATCTGTGAAAATAAATTTACAGAACACATCAGGCAAATGAATAAAATTAAACAGAAATGTTTTCGCAGGATCATAAAATTAAATTAATATTTGTTTTTAATTACGACTATTTTTTTGTCTTCTACTGAGTACGGCAGCAGTTCTTCAAAGCTGATAATTTCGACGGATAAGTTTTTATTTAGTTTTAAAAGAGAACTGACCTCTTCATCAATGCTGCCGCCCTTGATGCAGATCATTCTGCCTCCTGAGTTCAGAAAATTTTTCCCCCAGAGATAAAGATTATCAAGAGAAGAAACAGCTTTTGAAATAACTATGTCGTATTTTGCTTTATACTTTGAATCAACGGATAATTCTTCTGCCCTGCCGCAGACAGCTTCTGTCTTCTTTAAACCCATCTTCCCGATTATATCCTGCTGAACATTTACTTTTTTTCTGATTGAATCAATGAGTGTGATTTTAATTTCAGGGAAGAGGATCTTCAGCGGTATCCCGGGAAAGCCGCCGCCTGAGCCGATATCAGCGACTGTCTTTACGTTTTTGAAACTGTATTTTGTAAGAAAGAATACAGAATTAATAATATGATCTTCCGCTGAAACTGATTTTCTTGATATAAGATTTATTTTATCATTCCACTCTAATAAAAGCTTTTCAAAAAGAATAAAATCATTCATAAATAATGAAGGATCCTTATGCAGTTCTTTTTCAATAAATCTTTTCAGCAGTTCCATTTAGTGCAAGATAACAATTCCTGTAATTGATTTTTATGTATATAATTTTGAGCAGTGGTTTTTTGCATAAAAAAACCACTGAATTCATTTACAGAAATCAGTGGTCTGAGAAAATTCTTTGTTCAGAGAGATTAAGTATTATTTATCGTCCTTAGGCAAATTTTCAGGCGCTTCAGGTGTTTCAGGAGGTTCGGCTTCCTCAAATCCGTCCTTATTTTTTATCTTAAATTCATATTTGTATTTCAGGGAATCTTTCTGATGAAGTTTTTCTGTTTCTTTCAGTGCTTTTCTGATCTCTTCATTGGCTTTTTCAATTTCTTTTTTAAGCTCGTCGCTGTTAAAATTCAGATTTTCCTTAAGATCCTTTTTCATATCCTTAAGATCCTCCTTCAGCTGATCCATATCCTGTTTAAGCTGTTCTTTATCTATCGCGGAGTTTTCAATTATGTTCTGCTTCATTTCTTCCATATCTTTTCTGAACTGTTCCTTGTCAAAAGCAGCCGAATCTTCTTTCCATACATAAGTTCCCTTGGGAGAAGTTTTTAATTCGAACTTCCAGTTCTTCGCAAAATTTTCGAGTCCCTGAAAAGTTTCCGGTTTTATGTTCTCAAGTTCTTTCAGATTCTCGAGACTTTTTTCGACATCTTTCAGGCTCTTTTCAACATTGACCTGAACTTCCACCTGAATCTTGTCAATCCATTCATTCAATTTTTTTTCATCTATAAAAGGGATGCTGTCAGAGTGAATGGTTGACGGAGGCGGAACAAAGTTCGCAAGTTTTGTATAAACTTTGTCCGAATATTCTTTGTCGACATTCGGCATAAGATTTACAAGCGTTACTGCATCAGAAATTTTTGCTGCATTAAGAAGCACTGTTACGCAGGCATCGTTGCATTTGCCGAAGTCATAACTGAACAGCGCATTCCTGAATTTAGGCGAAGAGTTCTCATTAAAAGGAGTGCCGACTCCTATATTTTTCTTTGTAAGGACAATGTTTCCTGCAGGCACTATAGCCGCTCTGTTAGGAGATTCCACATCCACTTTACCCGATTTTACAAAAACATATCCGTCTCCGAGCGAATCAATTGTCATCGTATATTTCCCGCCGTTATCCGTTGCGACAGCCGAGGGCATTTCGACGAAAAAGGTTTTCCCGTTTGAGTTCATATCGGCATTGATCGTTCCGTATTCGACATTGATCCTGTTATTTCCGTCCGAGCCTTTTACAAAATAAACTTTCGTATTCGGTTCAATTATGATCCTGCCGATATTGGCAACTACAAGCTCAGCTCTCGAAACATTGTTTGTCTGAATGAACTGACCTTCTCTGATGCTGTCATTTCCGCTCATCGCTACGTCTCCTATCAGCGGATTTCCCTGAAGATTTGAGACTTTCCAGTAGCTGACAAGACCGAATGTATTTTGTTCAGACATCCTGTCATTGCTAATTTTCATATTCATATTCTTTACACCGAACACAATGAATGCCAGAGCAAGGACGGCGGCAATTCCCGATAAAACATATTTATATTTTGAGAAAAAGTTTACGGGATTTTCAGTTTCAGCCCGTGAATCTTTTTCTGAATTCAGAATTTTATATTTGTCCTTATTGATACCCGATTCGACTTTGCTCCAGATGTCATCTTTTTTCTTCGAAGAAACAATGACTTCATCGGCAGCAAAAGAGTTAATTTCTTTGACAAGCGCGGAAGTTTCTTTCAGATAATCCGAACAGTTTTTGCAGATAGCTAAATGTTCATCCATAATCTCCTTGTCTTTGAGAGATATCATTCCTTCAAGATATTCGTCTATAAGCAGTTCGGTTTCCGCGCACTGATCAGCGGTTTGGATTTTTCCGTTTATCATTTTGATAGCTCCTTTCTTAAAAATTTTCTTGCATGGTGAAGATGAGCTTTGGATGTTCCTGTTTGTATGTCCATCATTTCCGAGATCTCGTTGTGCTTGTATCCTTCAATGTCATGCAGTATCAGCACCATTCTCGCCTGACCGGGAAGTTTGTCAATTGCTTTCTGAAGATCTATCCGCGAATCGGTGGTTTGTTTTGATCCTTCCAGTGTGATTTCCCTTTCAAATTCGTTTTCCTTGTCCGACTGTCTTTTGCTGCTTCGCAGATGCATCATGAACTGATTTACGGCTATGCTGTGAAGCCAGGTATAAAATTTACATTCGAATTTAAAAGTGTTCAGCTTTTCCCAGGCTTTAATGAAAACTTCCTGCGTCAGATCCTCAGCAAGATTCACATCCGCCGAAATTCTCAGGCATAAAGAGTGAATGCGCTGCACATTTTTTGTAAAAAGCTCTTTGAATGCTTCGTTATTGCCTCTGACTGCCTGTTCGACAAGCTTAAACTCCTCGTCAGGATTTTTTACAATAAGATTTAATGAAACGGATGATGAGCTCATTTTTAATTCCTTCACATTTATAAGATGCCGGCCGGTTAAAAAAGGTTTAGTTTGAAACGGAATTATTTAAATTTATGAAATATGAATTTAAAATCTAATTCTAAATTTAGATTTGTATGTAATTACTGAGTATACGACAAATTTTATTTTTTTCAATTTTCTCAAACTAAGTCATTCCCGCGCATACCTGCTTCGCGGTTTACCTCGTTGAATGCGGGCAAGGCGGGCGGGAATCTAATCTATAATGCAAAAAACATATTTCAGACAATATTAAACATATTGTTTTTTTCAATTTGAAACTTAAATATAGTTTGGTTAACAAAATTCATAAAAATTGAATCTATTTAGGTACATAACTTTATAGATTCCCGCATGCGCGGGAATGACAGAAAAATTGAAACTATTTAGGTACATAACTTTATAGATTCCCGCATGCGCGGGAATGACAGAAAAATTGAATCTATTTAGGTACATAACTTTATAGATTCCGCATGCGCGGGAATGACAGAAAAATTGAATCTATTTAAGGTACATAACTTTATAGATTCCAGCATGCGCGGGAATGACAGAAAAATTGAATCTATTAAGGGTACATAACTTTATACATTCCCGCATGCGCGGGAATGAGAGATATTAACTGAATCATAAACACATAAGTTTTGTCGGGTACAAAGATGTAATAAAATAGAAAACACACTAATAAAATATTATGGTAGCAACTAATGAAAAGATATAAATCAGAAGTCTATTTTCATTGATAACATTCCGTGAGTTCTTTATGTTAATTACGGAACAAAAAAAGATTTCAAGGGTTATATTATTTAAATACACTAAATGAACATTTCCGGAACATCGCTTTCAATATATCAGTCATTTGAAAAAAAACTGTATGAAGTAAACAGCAAAGAGCTTTTATATAAACTTGCCAAAGGTCTGCTGTATACATTTATAATTTTTCTTCTGATCGGATTTGCACTAATAATTCTCGAGTTAATTTTCAACTTCGGCACTTCCGTAAGAAAAATATTCTACTGGGGATTTTTATCTGTTTCAGTCACTACTCTGGTTTATTTCATTTCAAATTATATTCTAAAAAGATCCGGCATAATAAAACCCCCTGATCTTATCTCATATTCAAAGAAGGTCGGAAATAATTTTGAAAATATAAAAGACAGGCTTTCGAATTCACTTTCACTATTTCAGACATACAATAAACAGGGATCAGGTACTGTTTTTTCCGGTGATCTGATAAAAGCTGACATTGATGAAACTAACAGATTAACTCAGGAAGTGGATCTCACTTCAGTAATTTCATTTTCAGATTTAAAAAAACCATTTTATGTTTTTCTGTCAACCCTCTTGCTTTACGGAATGGCATTTGCCGTGTTTCCTTCAGATATGTCCGGCGCTTTGAAAAGAATCGTAAATTACAATTTCAGTTATTATGAAAACGATCTCGGAATTTCATTTGCAGTTACACCGGGAAATGCGGAGATAGCAAAAGGAGAGAAAGTAAATGTAGTCATCAGAGTGAATTCAACTAAACAGGGCTTCATACCGGATGAGATTGAATTTTATACAAAGCAGATCACTGCGGATAATTACGAACTGCTTTCGGATCCGGCTGAGCTCAAGCCCGGAACAGACGGAAGTTTTAAAACAGTTATCGAAAATATCAACAGCGACCTGATTTATTTTGCCAGTTATAAAAACATTAAGTCAGAAGAATTCAGAATTAAGGTTTCGGATTATCCCATTGTAAGAAGTTTCACGGTGTCAGTGTATCCTCCTGATTTTACCGGGATTCCGTCCAAGACTCTTGAAGAAAACGAAGGAGATATTTTCTGTCCTGAAGGAAGCAGGATTTATTTTGAAGTTAAGTCAAACAGGAATCTTTCTTATGCAGGAATTAAGCTGAATAACAGTCCCGTTGATTTCGAAGTCAGCGGAGAATCCGCAAGAGGTTCTTTTACAGCAAGGGAAAGCGGTGTTTATAACTTTGTACTGAAAGATGAGAACGGAACTGAAAGCAAAAACCAGAATAATTACAATATAAAGGTATTGCCGGATAAAGCTCCGGAAATAATTATTACTGAACCGGAACAGTCAAATTATGAACTCAAAGGCGAATATGAACTTCTGCTCAGGGCAAGAATAACTGATGATTACGGATTTTCAAAACTTACGCTTGGTTACAGAAAGTTAAAATCCTTAGCCGGAAATGCAGGCGCTCCTCCCTTCATTTATGAAAATGTAACCATTCAAAATCCGAATGCAACTTCAGTGGAAGTTCCTTATGTATGGAACATAGCTAAATTAAATCTCCGTTCAGGCGAATCGGCAGAGTATTTTATGGAGGTAACGGATAATTCAGGCAAGACAGTCCGCTCAGACATAAGAACAATAAAGTTCAGATCGCTTTCCGATATGCTGAAGAAAAGTGAGGAGATGACAAAAGATCTGAAGACCGATCTGAAATCCGTATTTGAACAAGCCGAAGAGATGCAGAAGGAAATTCAGGATCTGAAAAAAGAGCTTAATAAAAACGAAGAGCTTGGTCTTAACGAAGATCAGAAAAGGCAGATGCAGAATAAGGTGGACAACTTTCAGCGGAATCTGAATTCAGCTCAGAAAAAACTCGAAGAAAGCATGAATGAGATGCAGCAGAAAAACATGCTGAGTGAGAAAACGCTTGAGCAGTATATGGAGCTTCAGAAGATGTTCAATAAAATCAATACGCCCGAACTTCAGAAGATGCTGGAAAAGCTCAGGGAAGCCCTGAAAAAAAATAATCCCGAAGACCTAAAGGAAGCGCTGAAAAATTTTAAATTTGACGAGGAAGCATTTAAGAAATACATGGAAAAAGCAATGGAGCTGCTTAAGAAAATAGAGAATATGCAGAAATTCGGAGAGCTGACACAGAAACTTGATGACATTACAAAGAAACAGGAAGATCTTAAAAATGAAACGGAACGATCAGACAAAAACGATAAGAACAGGATGAATGAACTTTCGGATAAGCAGAAAAACATCAAAGATCAGACAAAGGATTTTACGGAAGAACTTAAAAAGCTTATTGACGAGATCAATAAAATGAAAGAACAACTGAGCGCTGAAGATCTTGAGAAGATCAGGAAGAAAATGGAGCAGAAGAATACAGAAAATAAAATGCAGAAGTCGTCAGATCAGCTTCAGAAATCCGATAAAAGCAATTCCGAACAGACACAGGAAGACATAATGAATGATCTGAACGAGCTGAATGAACAGATGAAGGAAGCTCTTTCGGAAATGATGGACTCACAGGATATGCAGAAGAAACTGCTTGAAAAATTAAAAGACATAAAAAAGCAGCTTGATGAGCTCAGCAGAAAGCAGCAGGAATTAAGAGATAAAACAGATGAACTGACTCAGTCGGATAAAGAGGAATTCGAAAAGAATCAGAAAAAGCAGAAAACTCTGCAGAGCGAATTATCACGGACCATAGAAGATCTTATGAATGCTTCAAAAATGGGAGCAATGATGACACCTGAAATGGGCAAGGAACTCGGCAATGCTTATAATAAAATGGACAAAGCGGAAAAAGAGCTGGGAGAAAAACAGAAAGCAAATGCATCTTCAGATCAGGGCAAAGCGAAAGAATCTTTGGACAATGCTTCGAAGATGCTCGCAGATATGATCGGTAAAATGGGCGAACAGGGAAAGGACGGAGAGGGCGGGAAGGACGGTAAGAAAGGCAAGGGAGGAAATAAGCCGGGACAGGGAGATATGGGACAGCTGATGTCGAGACTCGGAGAAATCATTGCGCAGCAGATGGGTCTTAACGGAAAAACAGGTAAAGTCGGAGAGAACGGCGAAAAAGGAAATAACGGAAAAGGGAATTCTCCGGATAATCCTTCGAGGGAACAAAGGATAGAGATGCAGAAACTCAGTCTGGAACAGCAGCAGATACAGAAATCACTTGAACAGCTCAATGAAGAATTAAAAAGGGAACAGGAGAGAAGCGGAGAAAAAGTTCTCGGAGACCTTGAGGAAGTTCAGAAAGAAATGAAGGAAATAGTTAAAGAATTAGAGGAAAACAGATATGATGACAAACTTGTTGAAAAACAGAACAGGATACTTTCGAGAATGCTCGATGCACAGCTGTCGCAGAGAGAAAAGGATTTTGAGCCTAAAAGAGAATCGAAACCCGGTGATAATGTCATCAGGACTTCGCCTCCAGAAATTGTGCTCAGAGGACCGAATTCATTCAATGAGCTAAAAGAAGATTTTCTTAATCTTCAGAAAGAAGGATTTACTGAAGATTATGAAGCTCTTATTGCGAAATATTTAATGGAACTTAAAAAGAGCGGTGTGAAATAAATTAATTTGTAAAGCGTACAGTATAATTTAATTAGTCCCGGAAATCCCGGGACTTTTTTATATCAGAATGTTAGTTAAATTTCAAATACTTGCATTCATTTATACAAACTGAATTAAAAGTACATTTTTAAATTCGTGTCAATTTGTGAAATCAGTGGCAATTTCTTTTTTCAATCTTGAAGCGGACAACTTAAGTAAATTATTAAAATTAAAACAAATATAATTTTAATTATAAAAACAACCCCTCAGAAAATATTTAACAGTAATTTGAATTTAATTTGTGAATTCTTTTTATGATTTTGAAAAATGAAAAAGAATAATAAAGAATTAATACAAAAAGACCTTCATAATATACCCTCTAAAGCTTTTCATAGGATTATTCATTTCAATGAAAGCCGTCCTTTTGAAATTCTCGGACCTCACTTATCAGCAGACGACAGGACAATTGTGATCAATGCATATCTTCCTCAGGCAGTCAGTGCCCGCATTAAGATAAAAGGCCAGAGGAAGAAACATGAAATGAAAAGAATGAATGAAGAAGGAATTTTTCAGATAACGATTGAAGGTTTTGACGAATTGTTTTCATATAAAATAATTTATGTGAATGAGAAAAATGAACGGCATGAGATTCATGATCCTTACACATTTCCTCTTCAGCTGAGCGATCTTGACCTGCATCTGCTCGGGGAAGGTAATCATTACAAAAGCTATGATAAGCTCGGTGCAAAGATCACCAGAATTAAAAAAATATCAGGAATTCACTTTGCAATATGGTCGCCGGATGCAAAGACAGTCAGCGTAACCGGCGAATTCAATGACTGGAAACCGGGAATTCATCCGATGCAGAAGATAGAAAATACCGGATACTGGGGACTCTTTATACCGGCTCTTAAAGAAGGAGCGCTTTATAAATTTGCGGTAAAATATCACTCCGGAAAAGTGTTTTTTAAATCTGATCCTTATGCATTTGCGTCAGAATTAAGACCTGAAAACGCTTCTGTTGCCGTTTCGCTCAAAAAACATAAATGGAATGACAGGCAGTGGATGTCAGAGAGAAAAAAATCTTCGCCTGCAAATCCACCTTTTAAAAAAGAACCTGTTTCCATTTACGAAGTCCATCCCGGTTCATGGAAAAAAGATTACGGAAATAATTTCTACAGCGCTGATAAGCCGAACGAATGGGGTTATAAAAATTACAGACAGCTTGCCCACGAACTTGTGGAGTATGTAAAAGAAATGAATTACACTCACATCGAGCTTCTTCCCGTAATGGAACATCCGCTTGACATTTCCTGGGGATATCAGGTTGTAAATTATTTCGCTCCGACAAGCAGATACGGGTCTCCTGAAGACTTCATGTATTTTGTTGATCACTGTCATCAGAACGGAATCGGCGTGATCTTGGACTGGGTGCCGTCGCATTTTCCGACAGACGCTCACGGGCTTGCATCGCCGGACGGGGATCAGATTTATGCATATAAAAATCCGAAGAAAGGTTTTCATAAAGACTGGGGAACATTTGTTTTTGATTACGGCAGGAATGAAGTAAGGAATTTTCTTATTTCAAACGCATTGTTCTGGTTTGAAAAGTATCATATAGACGGTCTGAGAGTTGATGCAGTCGCTTCCATGCTTTATCTTAATTATTCCAGAGAAGACGGAGAATGGGAAGCAAATATTTACGGCGGAAATGAAAATCTTGAAGCCATATCGTTTCTTAAACTGCTTAATGAGACCGTTCATAAAAACAATAAGGGAATTATGATGATAGCGGAAGAATCATCATCGTGGCAGGGAGTGACAAAAGCTGTTCATCTCGGAGGTCTCGGCTTTGACATGAAATGGAATATGGGCTGGATGCACGACATACTGGCTTATTTTTCAATGGATCCGATCTTCAGAAAATATCATCACGGTAAACTGACATTTGCAATCTGGTATGCATTCAATGAAAACTTTCTGCTGCCTTTGTCGCACGATGAAGTTGTTCATCTGAAAAAATCTGTTTTCGGAAAAATGCCCGCTACTCAGTCAGCTGAATTCAGTCCAGAATGGCAGAAATTTGCAAACCTCAGACTGCTGTTCGGGTTTATGTTCAGTCATCCGGGAAAGAAACTTAATTTCATGGGAAATGATATTGCGCAGTACGGTGAATGGAATTCGGAAAGTTCGCTTCAATGGGAAGTTCTGAGTAATGATCTGAACAGTAAATTCCATGATTATTTCCGTGAACTGAACAGGATTTACAAAGATTTTCCGGCAATGCATGAAGTTGATTTTGAAAGCAGAGGATTTCAGTGGCTGGATTTTTCCGATTCGGACAACAGCGTGATAGGATTTGTAAGATACAGTTCGGATAAAAAGGAAATGCTTCTCTTTACACTTAATATGACTCCCGTTAAAAGAGAGAATTACATGTTCGGTGTTCCGGAAAAAGGTTTTTACAGAGAGATACTGAACAGCAATGCCGTTGAATTCGGCGGCAACGGTATCGGGAATCTCGGCGGTGTTCACTCTGATGATATCCCGAGATTTGAATTTCAGAATTCAGTCAGAGTCACACTTCCTCCGCTGGCAGTGAACGTGTATAAATTCATGCCGGATTATTCCGGAAAAAAGGAATTAACAGATTTAAAAAACGAAATTAATTTATCGGATAAGGATTTAAAGAATTCAGATGAAATATCAGTATCAGAAATTTCAGAATTAACAGATGTTACCGTACCGTTCAATGAGGGTATTGAACAGGAAACAGATTTAAAAGAATCAGAAGAAATTGTAAAGCCGGATTCTGATATTCCTGAAAACCCTGAATTGAATGCTGAAGAAAATACAAAAGCCGGGGCTGAAGATAAAACTTCAGATCAGATTACTGCAGAGATTGAAACTGCAGATAAACCGGATTCATCAGAAGAAACTGACCTTAAAAAAACAGGAGAAATAAAAGATCTTACTGAAGACGAAATGGAGAAGAAGATAAAAGAGATTATGAATAAAATTAAGAAGTTCTGAAAAGCATTAAAATTCCTTTAAGTATAGCAATAAAAGCATTATTTTATGACTGCTGAATGATTCAGCATTTTCAAACACAACTAAAGCAGTACAATGAGAACTCTTACACAGGAAGAAAAGGATCTGCTATCGCCGGTATTCTGGGAGATAGACATTGATAAAATTGATAAATCAGAGTTTGAAAGTCATAAGAAATACACCATTGAAAGAATACTGCAATACGGAAGGACTGAACATGTAGGATGGATGCTTAAAAACTTTTCGGAAAGTGATATTATTGATGCTGTTAAAAGATCAAGAATAATTGACCGGAGGACTGCAAATTACTGGTCTATACATTACGGAATTAATAAGGATGAAATTTTATGTTTCACGAAACAATCAGTGATGAGCAACTCAATGTTCTGAATGAGCTGTCAGGAATCAGGGAAGTTTCCGGTTCTTTTTATTTAGCAGGAAGAACAGCCCTGGCTTTGCGGCTTGGTCACCGCAAAAGTTATGATTTTGATTTCTTTACAGGAAATAAATTCAACTCCGGATTTTATTCGGACATGATCATCAAAGATTTTGGAGGCAGTATTTCTTCGCTAAGTGATGATACGGTTAACGGAATCATAAAAAACATAAATATTTCTTTTCTTTTGTATCCTTACAAGCTGATCTGTGATACGGAAAAATACAACAATATAGATCTCGCAAGTCTTGAAGATTTAGCTTGTATGAAATGTTCGGCAATTATGGAGAGAGGTACGAAAAGAGATTTTTTTGATATATATGAAATACTTAAAACAATTCAACCATCGGAGATCAAAAGTTATATGCTGGAAAAATATAAGGAGAACGGAAACAGTTTTTATCATCTTATACGATCTCTTTTTTACTTTGAGGATGCCGAAAGTGATATAGATCCTGTTTCTTTGAACGGAACTACATGGGAAAAAGTAAAAGCTTATTTAACGACAAACGAAAAAAAAATTACAAAAGCATTTTCATAAATTATGAATTACTCAAAAAATTTTCTTAATAACTTCAGTCTATCCATTGATGAGATCGGCGCAAAGGAGAGAGCAGGCATGCTTGCTTCGAGAAGCATTAAGACAGAAAGCAAAATGCAGGCGTTGAAGACTGCTATTTCTATGATCGATCTGACAACGCTTGAAGGAAAAGATTCCGAAGGCAAGGTTCATGCAATGTGCCAGAAAGCGATCCATCCGAAGCCGGGTGATGATTCCATTCCTCATGTTGCTGCAGTTTGTGTCTATCCTAACATGATAAAATTTGCGAAAGAAGCCGTAAGGGATTCAGGAGTTCACATTGCATCGGTTGCAACTGCTTTTCCGTCCGGTCAGTATCCGCTGAAGTTAAAGCTTGAAGATGTGAAAAGGTGCGTTGCTGACGGCGCGGATGAGATTGATATGGTTATTTCAAGGGGAGAATTTCTGTCAGGAGATTATGAATTTGTTTTTGACGAGATTAGACAGATTAAAGAATGCTGCGTTAATTCATCAGTTGAATACAGCAATAAACATAATGTGAAGCGTGATGTTCATCTGAAGGTTATTCTGGAGACAGGCGAACTCGAAACTTACGACAATGTCCGCAAGGCAAGTTTTATCGGAATGATGGCAGGCGGGGATTTTATAAAAACTTCAACGGGGAAAGTTCAGCCGGCTGCTACATTGCCTGTAACACTTGTAATGCTTGAAGCCATAAGAGATTATTATAATGCAACAGGAATAAAGACCGGAATGAAACCTGCCGGAGGAATCAAGACAGCGAAAGATGCTATTGCTTATTTAGTTTTGGTGAAGGAAACACTCGGAGACGAATGGCTTACGCCGGATCTTTTCAGACTTGGGGCAAGTTCCGTGCTGAATGACATACTGATGCAGATTGACAAACAGAGGACAGGATTTTATCAGGGAGCGGATTATTATACGCTGGATTGAGTGAGTAGAGTGAATAGAGTAAATAGATTGAGTAGAGTTTTTTTTTATTTGAGTTTGTTTTTGATACTAGTATTCAGAATTCAAGATATTTGTTCTCAGGATAAGATCTTTGAAAAAGAAATTACTGCGGATTCGTACAGGATATTTCTGACATATAATGATATTTCTTTTTTTTCAGGAAGCGCAGAGATATTTGACAGGTATAATAATTCAGTTTTCTATGCCGATAGTTTTTTTACTCAGTATAACAGTGATACAGTAATTGATCTGAACGCT
>JAFDZQ010000100.1 GCA_018266895.1 Bacteroidota bacterium | reverse complement strand
TCTGTACCTCCGATCTCATAAAATAAATCTTTCCATGCAGGATTAGTTTCTTCAATCAATTCTATTTTCCATTTTCTTCTCCATCTTTTCATTTGTTTCTCTTTCTCAATTGCACTTCTTATATCTGTTGTTTGCTCAAACCAAACAAGTATAGTTAATTTATACTTCTTTGTGAATCCCTCATTAATTTTTCTTTTGTGCTCTATAACTCTTCTTATTAAATCATTGGTTACTCCTGTGTATATTGTCCCATTCCTTTTATTTGTTAACATATATACATAATAATTATTCATAATAATCTCTTTTTTGTATTAAGCATTTTACTATGCATTGTAAGGTCTTAATAGATTAAGTTTCTGGATTCCCGCTCTCGCCTGCATATCGTTTTGTTCTGCTTTAAAGTGCAGATATGCAGGCGGGCGGGAATGACAAATTTACGGGAATAACTTAAAAAATGAAAATACATTCGCTAAGAAATAAATTGTTAAGTAAGTTCTAATTTGTTAAATGAAAACAATACGAGTTTATAGAATAAATTTAGTTTCAACTGATAACTCAAAAGCATATTTTAAAAACAAATTGTGATACCCAAATAAAAAGTCAACCTCTATATGACAAGGCTTTGCAGAGATTAAAGCATGGCTTGCGGAATCAGTAGGTTATGAAATAACTTATGAAACCGAATATCTCAGGCATTTTACGGCGGAGTTCAGAAAATTGTAAACCGGAATGTGTCAGGATTTAATAAATTCATTCCGCAATTTCTTAAATAAAAAGTAAATAATAAAAATGATGAAAGTGACTATGATAAGAATTAAGAATATTCCAAAGGCAAGAAATAACATGAATAACGAGATCAGGAATACAATTAAAACCGTAAAAGAAATAAAAACTAAAAGCTTAATGAGGAATTCCATAATTTAAAAATTCTTCCTGAACATTTCTGATACGGGTTTACTGTGACAATTCGCGTTTCATAATTTTACTGAACATAAGGACAGGCAGCAAAATGGTCTGTCTTTTTTAATTCAAGAGGCGGTATGAAATCAGCGCATTCCTTTTTTGCAATAGGACATCTTGTCCTGAATCCGCAGCCGCTGGGTTTATTCATCGGAGTGGGAACATCACCTTTTAAAATAATTCGTTCCTTATTTTTTCTTTTAGGATTGGGAAGCGGTACTGCAGAGAGAAGAGCTCTGCTGTACGGATGAATCGGATTATGATATATATCGTATCCCGGTCCGAGTTCGACAATATTACCGAGATACATTACGGCAATTCTTGAACTGATATGTTCAACAACCGACAGATCATGCGCAACAAACAAAAGACTCAGATCAAACTCGCTTTGAAGTTCCTGCAGAAGATTAATGACCTGCGCCTGAATCGAAACATCAAGAGCTGAGACAGGTTCGTCCGCTATAATTATTTTAGGATTTGTCGCAAGCGCTCTGGCTATACCGATCCTCTGTCTCTGACCGCCTGAAAATTCATGAGGATATCTTTTGGACTGTTCGGGCTGAAGTCCGACTTTTTCGAGCAGCCATGCTACTCTTTCCATCCTTTCGGTCTTATTCATTTTAGTATGATAAAGCAGCGGCTCTTCTATGATCTGTCCGACGGATAAACGGGCATTCAGTGAAGAATAAGGATCCTGGAATATCATCTGAATAAGTCCTCTGTACTTTCTTGTTTCATTATTGTTAAGGGATAAAATATTTATTTCGCCGTCATCAGTTCTTATGTTTACTTCACCCGTAATGTCCACGTCCGGCGATGAGAATTTTAAAATATTAATCACAGCTTTGCCTATAGTGGATTTTCCGCAGCCTGATTCTCCTACAAGTCCGAGAGTCTCTCCTTTTTTAAGTTCAAGGTCAACACCGTCAACAGCTTTTACTTCAGCGATTTTTTTGAGAAACAAACCGCCGTGTACGGGAAATTTTACTTTAAGATCTTTTATCTCTAAAATGTTTTCGGGTTTCATTTAATAAAGTTATATCAAAAATTATTCAAGAATATTAAATATTGTAAAGATGACATCTTACAAAATGTTGGCTTTCTATTTCCAGTAATTCAGGCTCATCGGAAATACACTTATCAAAAACCTTCGTACATCTGGTGGAAAACTTGCATCCTTTCGGGAGTTCTAATATGTGAGGAATGATTCCCGGTATTGCCTGAAGAGTTTCTTTCGGCTGATCAGGATCCGGAAGAGATTCCAGAAGTCCTTTTGTATAAGGGTGAAGCGGATTTCCAAAAAGAGATTCCGCATCTGCGATTTCCTGAATCTTCCCTCCGTACATAACTATAACCCTGTTACAGGTTTCAGCCACGACTCCGAGATTATGAGTAATAAGGAGTATGGCAGACTCTTTCCGTTCGTTTTTAAGTTTGAGCATAAGATCAAGTATCTGTGCCTGAATCGTAACATCTAAAGCTGTTGTCGGTTCGTCTGCGATAAGCAGGGAAGGATTGCATGCAAGAGCCATTGCGATCATTACTCTTTGTCTCATTCCGCCGCTGAACTGATGAGGATAATCTTTCATCCTTTTTTCGGGAGAAGGTATTCCCACGAGTTCAAGCATGTTAACTCCTTTATTGAAAGCATCTTCCTTGCTTACATTTTCGTGCTGAAGCAGAATCTCGGATATCTGATCCCCGATTTTCATTACAGGATTAAGTGATGTCATCGGCTCCTGAAAAATCATTGCAATTTCTTTTCCTCTGTAATTCTTCATCTCGTCAAAAGTGATCTTCAGCAAGTCCTTGCCTTTATAAATAACTTCGCCTGAAACAATTTTTCCCGGCGGATCGGGGATTAATCTTGTAATGGAATAAGCAGTAACGGATTTTCCCGAACCTGATTCTCCGACAATTCCCAGAACTTCACCTTCATAAATATCAAAGCTCACATTATCAACGGCTTTTGCAGGTACTTTACCTTTGAGATATTTATCGCCTGCGTAAAGTTTGTTCAGATCGCTGTCATGAGAAACATTTTCATCAGAGATCTGCTGATCGGTAGCTTCCACAAAAAAATATGTGCGGAGATTTTTTATTTCTACAAGTTTTTTTTGCATATAAATTTGTTTACAGCTTTCTGTATTTCTGAAAAACTGTGTTAAAAATTTTATCTTAATCTTGAATACACTTTCGGATCGAACGCTTCTCTGATTGCTTCTCCTATAAAAGTTATGCACAGCAGTGTCAGGAACAGAGAGAGCAGCGGCGTAGCGATCAGCCACCAGTGTTCGATGTTGCTTAGTCCCTGCTGCATAAGCTGTCCCCAGCTCGGAGTGGGAGGCGGAAGACCGAATCCGAGAAAGTCTAAGGAAACAAGAGAAAATATATTGGCAACAATCGCAAACGGAGCATAAGAAATAATCGGAGTAAGCGAATTAGGAAGAATATGTTTGAAAATGATCGTCCTGTTTTCAGCTCCCATTGAAACTGCTGCTGACACATAATCCCGCGCTTTTTCCCTGTAAAATTCTCCTCTCATATAATAAGTAATGCCTATCCATCCGAATAATGTCAGAATGAAAGTAAGAAGAAGGAAATTCGGCTGAAGTATAGAACTGATGATGATGATCACATACAGAAAGGGAAGTGTGCTCCATATTTCTATTAATCTCAATCCGAAAATATCTAATTTCCCGCCGTAAAATCCGAGAGATGAACCAATTGCAACTCCGATAATATATGACAGGAGTGTTACTACAAGCGCAAATGATATTCCAATGTTAAATCCGTAAAGAAGTCTTGAAAATACATCCCTGCCTCTGTCGTCAGTGCCTGCAAAATGCTGAATGGACGGGGGATGAGGCGGATTTCCTTCGAGTTCGCTCAGAAGATTTTCATTCGGACCGAAAGGATATACGGGAAGAAAGACCCAGTTCCCCTGACCGGACTCAGCGTACTCCTGTTTGAGGATTCTGTAATTTGCTTCTCCGTAAGCGTCTTTCTTTTGTCCGAGATCAGTTGACTGATAAGTTTTGAACAGAGGAAAATAATAATCTCCGTTATACTTTACAAGCAGCGCATTCCTTCCGACAAACAAAGGAAATATAAATGAGATCAGATATAAGATCAGGATTGCAAGAAAAGAATAATATCCTCTTTTAAGAGTTTTAAATTTCTTCCATCTCTTCTGCAGCAGAGATGTAGAAACTTTTGTTTCCGGATTATTTTCAGCCATCTGATTAAAAAGTACAGTTTGTAAATATATTAAAGCAAATTAATTAAATCTGATTCTCGGATCAACGATTGCATAAATAATATCGGATAAAATATTTCCTACAAGCAAAAGCACTGTTGATATTACAAGTATTCCCATCACAACCGGATAATCTCTTTCAATGATTGATTCATATCCGAGAAGTCCCATTCCGTTAATATTGAAAACTTTTTCAATAAGGAAACTTCCGGCAAGTACTAATGATATTGCATGTCCGAGACCGGTGGAAATAGGTATGAGAGAATTCCGCAAAGCATGTCCGAATATCACTTTTCTTTCGGACAGTCCTTTTGAATAGGCAGTCCTTATATAGTCCTGACTCAGATTTTCTATAACGGAATTTTTTGTAAGTATGGTAAGTGTGGCAAAACTTCCTATCATGTACGACAGCACAGGGAGGAAAGTATGCTGTACCTGATCCCAGACTTTGCCCATGGAGCTTAAGCTTTCCCAGTCAGCTGAACGGAATCCGCCGAGCGGAAACACGTCCCAGAAACTGCCTCCTCCGAACAGCACAAGCATCATAGCTCCGAATGCAAATCCGGGAATTGAGTATCCTATAAACACAAGCGCTGAGGAAATAAAATCAAAGGTGGATCCATTCTTGACGGCTTTATATACCCCCAGCGGAACGCAGATAAGATATGTCAGAAAAAACCCGATCAGTCCGAAGTAAATTGATACCGGAAAACGGGAAACTATCACATCCCAGACAGGTTCATTATACTTGTAAGAATTACCCAGATCAAATTTTGCCAGATTACTCACCCATATTATATATCTTTCATAAATGGGCTTGTCAAAACCATAGAATTTTTTTAATTCCTCTATGGCTTCCTGAGGAATGCTCTGAGTAGTGCCTTTACTGCCCTGTTCGCTGCCCTGCTGCCCGCCCGTTCTCATCTGCATGATCGCCATTTCAAGCGGACCGCCGGGTACGAACTGTAATATTAAAAAAGTTACAAGAGTAATTCCAAGGAATGTAGGAATTATCAGCAGAAATCTTCTGATAAAATAAGAAGTCATATAATTATTGATTCAGTTTAATTTTTTCACCCTTGTTCTCACGTGCTGCTATATCGAGCCAGAAAGAATTATCGACCTCTTCAGTCGGAAGTTTCTTTGATTTATCCTTGATTGCTTCTATGTATTTTTCGTTCTTTTCAGGATCAAGCCACCACATTGCAAACACCGGCTGTTCAGTACCGCTGTAATAGTCGTCAAATCTTGATACTATCCATTTCGGGTAACCGAATTTGTTATGCCAGAGCAGTCTTACGTAATCTGCATACCAGCCGTAAACATAAGGCTGCATATTATAAATGATACTGTCAATCTGTCTTGTGATAGCCACTCTTTCTTCTTTCGAATCAGTTAAATTGTATTTTTCCACAAGCTGATCCACATCCTTGCTTGCAAAGCCCGGCCAGTTGGTGCTGTTGGTATCGTTTGCAGTTTTTGAAGTTATGTTGAATTCGTGGCTCGGAGGATTCTGACCGCCCCAGGCAACGGGGATCAGTGAAAAATTCCTCTGATTTCCGATTTTAAACTGCGTAGTGCCGTCAACCTGTTTCAGGTTAAGCTTAACTCCCGCTTTTTTCAGATCTTCCTGAAAAACAGTAAAGTATCTTTCCTGACTTGGCTGTGTAAAAGAAAGATCGACTTCAAATGCCGATCCGTTCTTTGTCCTGTATCCTTCCGAGTTTTTATCTTTCCATCCGGCTTCTTCAAGAAGAGCAATAGCGCTGTCCAGACTGAATCCGGTCAGAGGATTATTGGGATTTTCATAAGGAGTTGCAGGGAAATTTGATTTTGTGGGTTTGTATGCTTTGTAAAATAATTTTTCATTGTACTTTGTCCTGTCAAAAAGCATCTGGAAAGCTTTTCTCACTTTTAAATCATCAAACGGCGGTTTCCTCATGTTAAAAGCCAGTCCTGAAAGACCTGCGGGATTCTGATTAAAAATCCTTTTCTTCATTACTGTGCCTTGTTTTACTTCATCAAAGTCAGTTTTCTCCGCCCACCACTGAGCTCTGTTAACCGAATAAACATCTGTCTCACCTTTTTTGAATTTTTCATACATAAGTGTTTCATCCTGTATTACATCTGTCTTTATTACGTCAAAATTATTCAGACCAATAGCCCATCTTTCCTTTTCACCCCAGTAATCACTTCTTCTTCTGATTGTAATGGATCTTCCTTTGTCAACATCCTCTTTCTTTACAAAATAAGGACCGCTTCCCGGAACAACATCATAATTAAATTTATCAAGATATTCTTTTGCAGAGACATTTCCGATAATGTGCGCCGGAAGAATTCTTATTCCGGATGCAATTGAAAACGGAAGCCATCCGTCTTTTTTTGCTTTGAATGTTACTATATACTTGCTTTCTGCAACAGGGTTAGAAAGATAAGTCTGATATACTTCGCCAGTGCCTGATAATAATCCCGGATCGATTGCGAGTTTCCATGTTGCAATAACATCTTCCGAAGTCACAGGTTTTCCGTCCGCCCATCTGGCATTAGGATTAATTCTGAATCTGTAAGTTTTTTTATCGGGGGAAATCTGCCAGTGTGAAGCTAATTTCGGTGCGAAATCTTCATTCACAGGATCAGTGCTTAGCAGACTTTCATAAACAAGGTTCTGCATCATTCTTGTATAATAGGAATTCTCATCCTTTCCGTATTGTCTTAAAGAAGCTGGAAAATCAGGTATAGACCAGGTGATCGAACCGCCTTTAACAGCTTTCGGATCTCCCAAGTAATTGTAATCCGTATTTGTTGTCCATCCTTCGCCTGTAAATCCGTTTCCGCCCATTTCAGCAGTAACAGAAGGGTCAGCTCCCGGAGGGGTATCGAATTGTTTTATTGAAATCGGCTGAGTATCGGCTGTGTTCTTTGTTTTTGTGGTTTTGTTGTCTTTGCTTCCGCAGGATATTAAAAGGGTTGAACTGATAAAAATAGCAACTGTGAGAAGAGTAAATTTTATCTTCTTCATTAATAGTCTCCTTTATTATTAATTTTGTTCAATATAAAAAATGAATACTTAAATTAATAGTTTTTTTGCCGTCCATTAATATTCCGATAATCATAATTCGCAATTCAATATTCACAATTCAACAATCTTCATTCTGAAGTACAACAACGGCGGAAAATCTAAACGTAGTTATGCCACAACAATAGCAGGATTGTCGAAATTAAATTCTGTGAAAACCTATTAACTTCAATATGACAAATCATTTTTCTATCTTGGATAAATTTATGAATCTTAAATTAAAAATTCTTTTCTGCTTGGGAATATATATGTTCTTTAACATGTTCAAAGCATTAAAACAGGAGATAATTATATGAAAAAAATCAAAATTTTATTTACAGTACTGCTTGCTTTAGCTCTTTTTAAAAATTCAAATTCTCAGCCATTACAGCTCGTTAATGCTTTTTCAAACGTTACCTTCAGCAATCCAGTTTTTGTGACTCATGCAAATGATGCTACCAACAGAATATTTGTTGTGGAAAGACTTGGGAAAATAAAAGTGATGCCAAATGATTCAAATACAACCAACGTAAAAGTATTTCTGGATGTCACTAATCTGAATAACGGCTCCACATATCAGGAAAGAGGTCTTCTTGGACTTGCATTTCATCCAAATTACGCTACCAACGGATATTTCTACATTTATTATACAAGAATCGGAGACGGAGCTAATGTGTTATCAAGATTCTCAAGAAGTACAAATGATCCGGATAAGGCAGATTCTTTAAGCGAACAGGTGCTCTGGGCTGTAACGGATCCTTATTCTAATCATAACGGAGGAATTTTATTCTTCGGTCTTGACGGATATCTTTACTGCGGAATGGGTGACGGCGGTAGCGGAGGTGATCCCGGAAACAGAGCTCAGAATACAAATGAAATGCTCGGGAAAGTTCACAGAATAGATGTCAATACTACTTCGGGCGGAAACAATTACGGAATACCTCCGACTAATCCTTTTGCAGGCGGAGGCGGCAGACCGGAAATTTTTACTTACGGTATGAGAAATCCCTGGAGAATGAGCCAGGATCCGGTAACAGGACTGATTTATTGCGCTGATGTCGGACAGGAATCCTGGGAAGAAATAGATATAATTGAAGTAGGTAAAAATTACGGATGGAGGTGTTATGAAGGAAATCACGCTTATAATACAAGCGGCTGCGGAGTCATTTCCGATTATACTTTTCCGATAAAGGAATATTCCTCGTCAAGTCCTAACACTGAATGCTCAGTTACGGGCGGATATGTTTACAGAGGGTTGAGAAGACCGGAATTTACCGGAAGATATATTTATGGTGATTACTGCAGCAGGAAGATCTGGAAACTGAAATATGAAGGAGGTATTGTTACCGAAGATGAACTTCTTGTAACTGCGCCTTCAAGCATTTATTCATTCGGAACCGACCAGCGGAATGAATTATATGTATGCTGTGCCAACGGAATTATATACAGGTTCAATAAAAGCGATCTGGTAAGTGTAAACAATAATCAGAACACAATGCCTGATAACTTCTCGCTTGAACAGAATTACCCTAATCCGTTTAATCCGTCAACAAGCATAAAATATTATATCCCGCAATTATCAAAAGTAACTCTTGCAATATATGACGCACTCGGAAAAGAAGTGAACGCACTCGTAAACACAAACCAGCTGCCGGGTGAATATAATATCAGATGGAACGGGAAAGACAGTTTCGGCAACAGTGTCCCAAGCGGAGTTTATTATTACAGTTTAAAAGCCGGTAACAATTTCTCGCAGACTAAGAAAATGCTGCTTGTGAAATAACGGAATTAGAAAACTGATCATTGAAATTTATACAAAGCCGGAGAAATTTTTTTCCGGCTTTTTTTATAATTCCTTTTTTCCGGCATTAAGATTTTTAAATTAAATTAATTTTAATACTTAAAAGCTACAATGATCTGTAGTTATCCAAAAATTTATCCCGAAACTTTTTTCTACAGGTTCAGAAAAAATTCATCGTTCCTTGATTAACAAACATAAAAAAAGAGAACCGGTTAATAAATCAATTCTCTTTATAAAAAGTGAACAGGTAATGAAAAACTCAAACTAAGTCATTCCCGAGTATGCGGGAATCCGAAGCTATTTAGGGTACATAACTTTATAGATTTCCGCATGTGCGGAAATGACAGATACTGACTATTTTAAAAAAATGTTATCTGATCTGAATTTTATTTTATAAAAACCATCTTCTTTACCTCAAATCCGTCCTTCGTAGTCAGCTTATAATAATATACACCGCTTGAAAGCTTATACTGATCCGCGTTAATCGTCAGAGAATAATTTCCCGGTCTGTACAAACTGTTATTAATAAGAGTCGCTGCTTCTTTGCCTTCAATATTATAAATCACAAGTGAAATTACAGAAGAGTTTGTAATATTGAAATTAATTTTAGTCTCGGGATTAAAAGGATTAGGATAATTCTGTTCTAGTTCGAATGATCTTATGATACTGCTGTTAGCGGCAATTCCCGACGGAGGAATAATGCTCACAAGAAAATTACTTGCATAATTCCATTTGTCTCCGTCAGAACTGACATTATTGTTTGTGGAGTTTCCGTTAGCGAAAATAGTGTCCGTTACATTCGGAGTGGAAGGAGCAATGTATCTGAAAATAAATTTAACTGTATCTCCTGAGAAAAGCTTTGGACGCTTGTGCGTAAGTTCGAATCCTGCACCCGGAATCTGCTCATCTCTTCTCAGCCCTGTATCAAGTGGAGTAGTGATAACACTTCCCAGACTTGTGGAAATATCACAGCCGCCTGCAATTGCGGGTCCTCTGGATATTCTGAGTACATATAAAGCAGTGTCATTTGCTCTTACAACAGAAGGACCTGTAATATTCACGTTCACAGTATCATTCGGTTCGAATTCATGGCAGACGCAGCCGATATCATTGCCGTTCTTCTTCGTAAATCCGACTATACCATCCTTAAATGCCATTATGTTCTGATAGATAAGGAAAAGAAATCCTATAAAAATAAAAATTGAAATTGTCCTGAGTATCTTCATATTGATAAGATTAAATAAATTTTTTGGGTAGTTATTTTTATCAATTTACTTTTCGGATTTCTTAAATTCAATTATGTTATTTGTGAGACGGATTGAGATTTTGTACAGTCAGTTTTTCACACAGGATCAGCCAATTTTAAATTACAAATTACAAATTACAAATTATAAATTACAAATTACAAATTGCAAATTACAAATTACAAATTGCAAATTACAAATTACAAATTACAAATTACAAATTACAAATTACAAATTGCAAATTACAAATTGCAAATTAGAGACTTCTGATAAATCTTTAATGTTATTCACTGATGTTTTTGTCGTGGGGTACCCACGATAGGAGCACTTCTGCCTCGCGGTTTACCTCGCTGAAAGCGGGCAGTAGTCTTTTTTAAAACAAGAAAAACTATGAATTTCAGATTATAAAAAGATTTAGTTCTATATAAGTTTGTAGTTTATGGATTCCCGCCCGCCTTGCCCGCGAGGCAGGCTTTCGCGTGAAAGTCAGGTCTTGAGGCACTCGCCAAGACGGGCTGGAATGACAATCCCGGGAGATTTAGTTTTTCAGAAGTTTTTAATTACAAATTACTAATTAGAGACTTCTGAAAAAC